>JAYSVZ010000184.1:0-2350 GCA_043718305.1 Planctomycetota bacterium
ATGCTGTGTTGCCCGACGGTCGAGTCCGGCTGAATGACGGCTCCCGCGAAGACCACCGTGCCGGGACCGAGCACGACGGACGCATGGACGTGAGCGTGCGGATGGACGACCGTCAGCCAATGAATGGGAAGTGACTGAGCCAGTCGTTCGCGGATGGCACTCGTACCGATGCCGATCACGCCGCTGACACCGCTGGCTGTATTCAACTCGGCAATCGGTCCCTGCACGGGAACGCCCAACACGCGCCGGCCCCATGCCTGAGGATCGTCATCGTAAACGGCATCGACTTCCAACCCGGCCGCTTGCAGCGTGCTGACGACCACTTTGCCGTGCCCGCCGCCACCGATCACGACCACACGCCGACGAGCGGGTTCCGACAGTTTGCAGGCAGCGGTTGTGGCCAACGCTGGTGTCCCTTCAAAGTCGGGCATCGTGGCGTGACCTTCCGCCGAGATCCCTTTCCGTCCGAAGACCGCCGCGACCGTCAGCCACAGCGTCTTGATATCGAGCCACAGCGAACAGTGTTCGACGTACCACACGTCCAGCTCGAACCGCTTTTCCCAACTGAGGGCGTTGCGTCCGTTGACCTGTGCCCAGCCTGTCAGCCCCGGCACCGCATCATGGCGGCGGGCTTGTTCGGGCGAGTACCGCGTGAGGTAACTCATCTTCAGCGGTCGTGGCCCGACAAGGCTCATGTGGCCGACGATGATGTTCCACAGCTCAGGCAGTTCATCGAGACTGCTCGACCGGAGGAACTTCCCGAAGCGGGTCAGTCGCAGATCGTCGTGCAACAGATTGCCCTGTTCATCGCGACCGTCAGTCATCGTCCGAAACTTGCTGATGAAAAACGGCCGACCCTTCAGCCCCGGTCGCTCCTGACGAAACAGGACCGGCGACCCGAGCCACTGGCGCACGGCCAGCGCCGTCAGAGCCAACACCGGCAACAGCAAGATCAGCGCGGGAATGGCGATCGCGAGATCGAACAGCCGCTTGCCATAGTTGCGATAGAAGCCGTTCGCCATCTCAAGCTGCCCTTCTGTTGCCGACCTGTCCGACGAGTTCACCGAATTGCAGCGCTTGTTGATTGCGATCAAAGTTCAGAATGACGTACTCGCGCGCCGAGCGGCCCATCTCCTGACTGCGCGCTCGATCCGAGTGAAGCTGCCGCACGGCGTCAGCAATGGCTTGCGCGTTGCCGGGCGGAACAGGAATGCCGCCGTTGGCCTTCTCAATCACTTCGCGAATCACGCCGTCGATGGCCAGCACCACGGGACGAGCGGCCGCCATGTAGTCGAAGACCTTATTCGGATACGTCGTGCGGAACATCGGGATGTCACGCAGCGTGGCCAGACAGACATCGGACTCGGCCAACACTTCGGGCATCTGCGACTTGGGCCTCGACCCCGTGAACGTCACGTTCTTGACGCCCATTTCCTTCGCCATCACCTCCAGCTTGGCCCGATCCTTGCCATCGCCCACCATCAGGAAGTGAACGTCGGGCAGGTCTTCCAGCAACTTGCCCGCGACTAGGACGACATCCAAATTGTTCGCCATCCCCATCGCACCGGCATACGTCACGATGAACTTGTCTTGCAGTTGGAACTCGTTCCGCAACGTGGCTCGTTGCGTCTCAACGAAGAACATGCCGGGATCGACGCCGTTCGCAATGAAGCTGATCTTCGCGGCGGGGATCCCCATGTTGATGAGGTAATCCCGATAGGCGGGCGAGTTCACGAGAATGTGCTTCGCGCGGGCATACAAGAATCGTTCGAGTCGCCGCGCCAACCAGATCAGCACGGGGTTCTTCAGCACTCCCATATCGACGGCGAACTCGGGCCATAGGTCGCGAATCTCGAGCAGGAACGGACGCCACTTCAACACCGAGACAACCCACGCCGACACGGCCTGAAAAATCGGGGGCGAGGTCCCCATGACCAAGTCCACGTTCTTCACCTTCCACGCCGTCCAGACCGAACAAACCATGAACGACAGGAACGAGACAATGCGCCACACGAAGCTCTTGTGCAGCGAAGGATAGGTGTACGCCCGATTGACGCGCACGCCGTCGTAGTCTTCGCCCGAGTGACTGTTCGCTCCGGCCTGCTCGCTCCCGCTCGCCTTCTTGCCCGTCAGATAGTTCAGGTCGCTGGCCACGATCGTGAACTGTTCGCCCGAATCGACGAGTCGCCGTGCCAACTCGTAATGCCGAGTTCCCCCCGCATCGTTCGGTGAAACAAAAGCTTGATGAATCAACAAGACGTGCATCGAAATTCCACCTCTTTCTGAATTTGAGTAAGGATCGGCGCAGCAATCACTGTCGCATCGTGGCGGATGCTGCCAGCATCCGAAC
>JAYSVZ010000185.1:0-6779 GCA_043718305.1 Planctomycetota bacterium
CGCCTCGCGCGGGTGGGCTTGCCGGTCCCTCGCACGATTGTCTGCGAAGGGTTCGAAGAGGCGATGACGGCCTTCCCCGTGCTGGGCGGCGATGTCGTCGTCAAGCCGATCTTCGGAGCGGAGGGGCGGGGGATCGTTCGCGTCAGCGACCCCGACATGGCGCATCGGGTGTTCCGAACACTGGAGCGAATCGACGCGGTGCTTTACCTGCAAGAGTTCATCCGACATCCCGGCCATGACATCCGCGTGTTGATTCTTGATGGCAAAGTCCTCGGATCGATGAAGCGGATCAGCGCGACCGATTTCCGGACCAACGTTTCGCGCGATGCCCACACCGAGGTTCACCAGCCGACCGATCGCGAGGTCGAATGCGCCCTCCGAGCTGTCGAGGTCACGGGAGCGACCTTTGCCGGGGTCGATCTACTCTATGGTCCGGATGGGGCGCTGTATGTGATCGAGGTCAACGCCGTCCCCGGCTGGCGAGCCTTTGCGCGGACCACCGGGATCGATGTCGCAGCTTGTGTGATCAATTGGTTGGAGGTGAAGCATGCATGACGAGACTAGTGGACCATCTAACGGTGTTAATCCGAGAGTTGTCGCGCCACTCTCCCTCACCCCCAACCCCTCTCCCGGGGGGAGAGGGGAGCCGGAGCTGGGCCGATTCGAAACGGGCTCTCATCCTCTGGAGACACCGGATCCCTTGAAGTGGACTCGCGCCACATGGATCGGCGTCATTGCCCTGCTCAGTATCCATAGCGGATTGCTCGCGTGGCTCGGGGCGGTCTATGCCCCGACCTACGATGAGCCGGGGCATCTGGCTGCGGGCTATCGGATTTGGACGACCGGTGAGATCGACCTCTACACGGTCAATCCCCCGTTGGTCAAAGTCGTGGCTGCCGCCCCGCTTCTATTCGTACAGCCGAAGACCGACTGGTCGATGATCACGCGGCTCGTCGGGGCGCGTCCCGAGTTCATGATCGGACGCCAGTTCTTTTCCGACAATCCGCACTCATGGCGGTGGATGATGACTCTCGCGCGGTGGGCTTGTATCCCGCTGAGCTTGGTGGGGGCCGTGATTGCGTTTCGTTGGTCGCGCGAAGTGTTCGGGGCGACTGCGGGTTGGGTGGCGCTGGTGCTGTGGACGTTTGATCCGAACTTGCTGGGGAATGGGTGTCTGATCACTCCCGATGTGGGTGCGAGTTCCGTGGCGCTGCTGGCGGGCTATGCTTTTTGGAAATGGCTGGAAGTTCCGGATATGAAGCGGCTCGTCGCAGCCACGATCTGTCTCGCGTTGGCTCTGCTGAGTAAAGGGACGCTGCTCGTGCTGGGGCCGTTGTGGGTGTTGTTGTGGATCGTCGATCGATGGTTGCGAAGCGAGTTTTCCGCCCGCTGGCGGCATGAACTCCTGATGCTGGTCCTGATTTTGGGAGGCAGCCTTTACGGCCTCAACCTCGGCTACGGGTTTCAGGGGACCGGTGCCCCGCTCAAGGAGTATCAGTTTGTAAGCCGCGCGTTGACGGGCGAACTCCCGAAGCGAACCCTCAGCGGCAACCGCTTTCGGGAGACTTGGCTCGGACATGTTCCGGTCCCCCTGCCGCGCGAGTTCGTTCTCGGTCTTGATTTGCAGAAGAAGGATTTTGATAACGGTCGCTGGAGCTTTTTGGCCGGACACTGGAAGTGGGGCGGGTGGTATCACTTTTACTTGGTGGCAATCGCCATTAAGTCGCCGCTGGGATATGGGGTGCTTCTGCTGATCGCGTCCACGATCGTCTTAAGGTCTGATCGAAAGACACGCCTGGCCTCCCTGGCCATCGGGCTCCCGATCGCAGTCCTGATTGGCTTCGTGACCAACGAACAAGGCTTCACCGCTTTTGTGCGCTACGTTCTGCCAGCTCTTCCGTTTGGGATCGTACTCCTTTCGGCGGCGGGGCGCTGGGTGGATGGCGGTTCGCGGGCCGCGCGGATCGCCGTCGGTGGAACCCTCGCGTGGATCGTGGCCAGCAGCCTGCTGGCCGTACCTTACTCGCTCAGCTACTTCAACGAACTGATCGGCGGACCGAAGAACGGGTATCGCTATTTGATTGACGCGAACCTCGACTGGGGCCAGGATCTGTACCTCGTCAAGGACTGGGTCGAGCAACACCCCGAAGCTCGCCCGTTGACGATCGCGTGGAATGAGATCTTCGACAAGAAGATGGTGGGGCTAGACTTCCCGCTCACGCCCTTTGCCCCCAACAAGCCAGACGACAACTACAATCCCGAAATGGCGGCCTCCTACGAGGGATGGCATATCGTCTGTGCCACATCGTTACAGGCAGCGGACCAACGCTATTTGCCGCTGCGCGAGATGACCCCGGCCGACCGCATCGGGTATTCGACGTTTGTTTATCACGTGACGAAGGAGCAAGCTGCGGAGATGCGCCGACGGTTCGTCACCCCGCTGGTCCCACCGTCACGGTGACTAAGAGAAAGTCATCCATGGAGGACACTTTGGTTATATCACCCCCAGAGGTCAATAACCTCTGGGGGTGACGACACTTCAACGACCACTGCCACAGGGAATTACTTCCCGGAGCAGCACGGCAGGCCCGCCTGGCAACAGGCTGCCCCTTCCTCGCAGCAGTCACTCTTCGTGACACAGCATGCCTTGTCGGCGGAGCAGCACGCAGCCCCCTCGGGACAAGGGTCCGATCCACCGCGACAGCAGCAGTCGGTCCCCGGAGGACAGCACGCACAGCATTCGTTCCCGTTCGACGAGGCATTCGACGCCACACCGAACAGAGTCACACTCAGGGCCGCAGCAGCGACCCACAACGCAGCCATTCGACGATTCATAGTTTTCTCCTGAAACAGGCTGGGGACAAAGCCCCGCCCCTGGTTTTCTGATGATCGGACGCACAGAGCGCCCCTCAAGATCGAGCAGCGATCAGCAATCAGAAAATCGTTTCGGAGGATGCCTCGGCGGTGCGAAGGTGGTTCCCGTTAATGAGGGAGTCGGCGCATCAGAGAATCTTTCGGAAGGGGTCGATAACGCCAATTCCGGAATTCCCATCAGACAGTACAACGTGACCAGACAGCAACCGCAGCACGGGGCCTGGTTCTCTTTCGGGGCGGAGTCAGCAGGCAACTCTTGTTCTGCATGAGAAACAGAACACGCAGCCTTCGCCGGGTGAGCCACCCGGCAACAGGCAGCCACCTCCGACGTGGGCGATCCACCGGCCTGAACATGACACCGCTCCCGACCGATCGATGAGGTCGAGATCAAGGTCAACAGGATGAGAAGAAGTTGCCGCATAGCTCGATACTACGCGTGCCGGGTGCGCTCGGCAAGTGGAATCTTGGGTGGATGTCAGTGGAATCTTGGGTGGAACCATGGTCGGAGTGCGAGCATTGGCCGACTGATCAAGGCTCGCCTGCGGCCGCCCTCGCTGACGAGTCAGTTGACTGGGGGCTCTATGCCACAAAGCTGGGCCGACTCACGACCCAACGGGCGTTGGTTTTCTTCTCATGAGAGAAGGGTCACGAGCAACCGGTAAGCTGGACTTGGCGATGTGCATGCGCCCGCATGTTTCTGCGGGGCAGCGGTACAGAGTGGGGGCCACCAGGGCGGATTCCGGGAGTTCCAGCCCGCAGTAACCACATGTCTCGGGGGGCAGATCGGCGGCGGGAGGCAGGGCCGACCGGTCGCTGATCGAATCCGAACCCAGGGCGGTACACTGGAATTCCGTCTCCTCTGTGGCCTCCTCCTCGGCAGCGACGAGATCAACGATTCGTTTCGTACCGTGCTCGTCGCTCAGGATCATCTTTCCGTCCGATCCGAGGATCCCCATGAGACTCATCCCCGCAAAGAATCCGGCCAGTTGGGCAAACCAGCCGACGCAGGTGTTTCCGAACAGCGTCGCCACCGCCAGGCCTTGCCATTGCGTGGCAATCCAGAGTACGGCGAACATCGCTGAGGGAACTTGATACCTCCGAGTGCGGAAGAGCAGAGTCACATAGACGTGAATGTTCGTCGAGGAGCCGAAGCGGAGACAATAGGCTCCAATCACTCCCGCCAAGGCTCCGCTGCCACCGATGGCGGTTTGAGGAGTGTCTGGATTGAGCATGATCTCGCCCAGCGCTGCCAGCGCTCCCGCCCCGACATAGAGCAAGAGAAACCGCCCCGTTCCCATATAGGCTTCCAGGGTCCACATGACAGCCGACAGCACGAGCATGTTGCCGATCAAGGTCCACAGACTCTTGTAGAGAAACATGTGGGTCAGCAGACGCGAGAACTCACCTTGGCGGAGGGTTTTTCCGGAGAGGCCCCACTGCTCGATGAGCTGATTGGAGGGGAGGCTGGCCTGATACGCCTCTTGCTCTGCGATGAGGCGATTGAACGAATCGCCACCCCGGCCAGACATCAACATGGCGACGGGATCACCGAGGGAGGAAGTCCTTTGCGGAGGATGGCTGGCGTCCATCTTCATTAAGAAGAGGAACAGCACCAAATGGACCCCAATGAGGATGAATCCCCCCAAGGGCAAATCGTCATGTTCGACATCATCCCCCAAGGGAATCATGATCGGGTCTCCGCGCCATGAAGCTTTTTCGCCACAGAACCCTAGCCCACAAACCGGTGCCCGGCGGGCTTCGGCAAAAAAACGGTTCCCTTTTTCGCACCGTCAAGGTGCGATTCTGCCACTGTTTCTTGCGGCGTTTCCGATGACCCTAGACCTCCACTGCGGGAGTCCCGCATCACCCACGGCGTTGTGGCCCCGGCCAATCTTTATTTCTTCAGGCCCAACGGGCTGGTCTTTCTTCCAGCCAGGGCCGAAGGCCCTGGTCCCTTCGGCCCCGCGAGATGTCAGGCCTGAAGGGCCGACCGTTCGGCTTCGCAAAGGAATGGCCCGCCTTCAGCCCTTTAGATGGCGATGGACGATGGTCCAGGGGCGTGGGGTGGGGTGGGGATGAAACATGATGCCCGCAAGCGAATGATCAGGATGTGACATTTCTATTGGTTGCCGACACCCCTCTCTTTGTCGACCTCTGACACCTTTGTCCCCCTCGACTCAGGCTCGATCTCGCCAATAACCGGGGTTTCGCTTGGAGTGGGCGATCGCCACAACCAATACGCGGTTCTCGACCACGCGGTAGACGATGCGAAACGGAAATCATTTCAGCGGGCACTCGCGATGCGCATCATCAAGGCTGTCGAATCGCGTGGGGTTCTCCGCCACCTTCATCAATGCCGCATCCAAACTGTCTGCGAAACGTACAGCAGTCTGCGGACTCCGCGCGACATATCAATCGAAAGACTCGTCGAAATCACGGCGGGCACCGGAGAGATAGTCAACGGGAAGCATCCGGCAACACCCCCACTCGCCGCAGTGCCTCAGCCTTAACCTGCTCCCAAGGAATTGTCTTCACCGAACCCGAATCAAACTCCGCCGAGCGTCTCCGATTTCTGCAATCCACTCGTCACTCAGCGGCGGCATGGAATCATCTGGCAGCGTCTCCCAGATCGCATCGATCAACTGGATCCGATCCGCCACCGGCAGCTGCGCGGCATCCGCCAGCAAAGTTTCATATGTCAACATGGCCATGCCTCCGATTGGGATCATAGCCCCATCATCAATGTCTGTTCAAGGACATTCATATTGCCGGATACCGGCGGGATTCCACGCTTTGATACCGCGACTGGTGCCACTGGCGGTCGCTTTGGACCGCCAGTGTGGACGGCACTCCAGGCGTTCGGACAGCAATCCTCCGTCTCATCGGGCCACCGATTCGCCCATAACACGAGACGGTCCACTCGTGCAGGTCTCCCGGCTCGTAACCACGTCGAATGGTTTTTCGCTGTCCGATCATGAGACGGTTGTTCTCCCGCGAAAGCACTGGCGGCCCAAAGCGACCGCCAGTGGCACACTCTCCTCACCCCTGACTCGATGCTGGAACCTGCGTTATCAGTGCCACCCCGCCGTGCAGAAGTTCCAGGAAGATCTGTTCTACCGCCTCGACGGCCTGAAGATCCGCATCCCCCCGCTGCGCGAACGCCTCGACGACATCCCCGAACTCGTCGACCACTTCATCACCCGCCACTCCCGCGCCATGCGCAAGCGCGTCACAGCTGCGTCGAGTGAGACGATCCGCTTACTGATGGCCGCGCAGTGGAAGGGCAACGTCCGCCAACTCGACAACGCCATCGAGCGGGCCGTGATCATGTGCGAAGGCACCAGCGTCGAGCCCAGCGACCTCCCCCCCGACCTGATCGGCATGGGCCACACCGACGACCTGCGCTCAGCTCTGAGGCACTACGAGAAGCTGCACATCACCCGCGTCCTCCGCCAATGGCCCGATAAGCGCGAGGCCGCCAAACGATTGCGGCTGGGGCTATCGAGCCTGTATCGGAAGATTGAGGAGCTGGAGATTGAGTTGTAAGGTAGGTGGGTGGAAATAGTCTCACCGCCACTGGGAGTTGTCCCCGTGGTTCCCGCGCCTGTGCGCTACCGTGATATCGGCCCAGTCGAAGACTGTTCAAGGTGGCCATTGATGTTGCTAGTTCTCCAC
This sequence comes from Planctomycetota bacterium, assembly GCA_043718305.1. Classification (GTDB taxonomy): domain Bacteria; phylum Planctomycetota; class Planctomycetia; order Planctomycetales; family Planctomycetaceae; genus TH-plancto1. The sequence goes on from JAYSVZ010000185.1 coordinate 6,550, forward strand.
TGCGGAAGTCGCCTATCACCAAGGGCCAGGCCTGGCCACGCCCGCCCCAGGAATGCCGCGTTCTTCCGCCCCGAAGGGGCACCGACAAACCAGCCCAGGGCAACGCCCTGGGTGTCGATACCGTCCTGTTTGACAAGCCCTGAAAGGGCGGCACACAGCCAGCCACAGCTCTGTTTCGCCCTTTCAGGGCTGGGGCTCGTGGGGGACTCCAGAACCCAGGGCGGCGCTCC
>JAYSVZ010000186.1:0-6774 GCA_043718305.1 Planctomycetota bacterium
GAACGCCGTCCGGGACGGCCTGGAAAGGCCGTCCTCCCGTAGGACGGGCTTTCCAGCCCGTCCCCGCTGCGTGCGAGGAAAACGGAGCCAGTCCGCATGGGCAGCGAGTTGCCCCGTTCCATGTGACCAACCACGTCGAACGCCGTCCGGGACGGCCTGGATAGGCCGTCCTACCGTAGGACGGCCTTTCCAGCCCGTCCCCTCTGCGTGCGAGTAAAACGGAGCCAGTCCGCATGGGCAGCGAGTCGCCCCGCTCCATGTGACCAACCTCGTCGAACGCCGTCCAGGACGGCCTTTCCAGGCCGTCCTACTGTACTTTTATTCCCGCCAGTTGCTTTAGATCACCACGTTGATCTCGTAACCCTTGCGCTGCTCTCGGCCCATCCAGGCGGCTGCGGCGTCGTCACCGGTGATCATCTCGGTGACCGAGTCCCAGTTGATCTTGCGGTCCAAGCGGATCGCAATGTTCGCCAAGTGGCAGACCGTCATCGCCCGATGGTGCGAGAAGACATCCGAGATCGGCAGCTTGCGAGTGCCGATGCAGTCGAAGAAGTTCGCCATGTGCGACTCGGGGAGCTTGCCGCCGTAGACCTTGTCGAGGGCATCTTCGGCCAACGGCTTGTCCTTGAGAGCATCATGGGCGGGGCCGCTCAACTTGTTGCGGCTGACGTGGAACACGCCATCGGTCCCTTCGAAGAGGATCCCGTTGCCGCCTTCGAGATGGCCTTCCTTGTTGACCAGACCGCCGAGCTTCTTCTGATCGTCGCTCAGCTCGTTGACGATGTGCATCTCGACATCGTTCGGGCACATCACCGTGACATCGAAGTCGGTGGCTGTGTTGTAGCGGTCGTTTTGCTGGGGGACACCGTCCTTGAATTCCACTGGGTGTTTGCCCCAGCCGCCGACGCTGGTCGGGCCGCTTTGATCCATGCCAATGGCCCACGAGGCGATGTCGACATGGTGTGCGCCCCAGTCGGTCATCTTGCCGCCCGAGTACTCGTACCACCAGCGGAATTCGTAGTGGCAGCGGCTGTTGCCCCACTTGCCATCGCCTTCCTTCATGCGGTAGTCGACAAGCGGAGCCTGGCCGAGCCACTTCTCCCAGCACAGCCCTTGGGGCACGGCGGCGACGGGGATCTCGCCGCAAGCGGGTGCCCCCCCGATCGAGCAGGTGACCTTCTTAACGGTGCCGATCCGGCCATCGCGGATCATGGCGATGGCCTTGATGAAGTTGCGGCCCATCTCGGTTCGCTGCTGGGTGCCGACTTGGAAGACCCGGTTGGTCTCTTTCAGCACTTTGACGATCTGTTTCCCTTCGTTGATCGTCAGCGTCAGTGGCTTTTCGCAGTAGATGTCCTTGCCCGCCTGCATCGCTTCGATGGCGATCTTGGAGTGCCAGTGGTCCGGCGTCACGATCGTGACGACATCAATGTCCTTGCGTTCGAGGATCTTCTGGTAGTCCTCGTAGACATCGATTTCAGCCTTCGAACCGGACTTCTCGTTCATCTTCGAGCCGATGTCCTTGCCCTCAGCGGCATGGCTCGCATCGACATCACACACCGCCACACAGTCAGCAAAATTCATCGCCGCCGGGCCGACAGACTTCCAGCGATCACCGGTCCCGATGCAGCCCAGCCGCAACCGCGCGTTCGGACTCTGGGCATCATCAGCCAGCGTCCGCGAGGACGGAATCCACAGCGGCGCCACTGCCCCAGCCGCAGCGGCCAGCGTAGTAGTTTGAAGGAACGAACGACGATTGACGGGGGGCTGACTCATAGAGGTTTTCCTCGAACAGCGGGACGAACACCAGAGCGGGGCCGGTCAGAGCGACAACGGCCCGGAACGAATCCGCTCGGGTCATTCAGATCGTACCCGAAGGAAATCGAAAAGTCAGCGATGGGATCGGTTATCCTTGATCCACAAGTACGGCCAGTTTTCATGGCACTTGTATGAGTCAGACATACTTCTCGCCTCGAATCACAGAGACGGGACTGATGTAGGCAATTACTGCAAACTGCGGAAAGTATTCGACAGCGAGCACCTCCAGGAGCTTGTCGGCAACCGCAGCTGACACGATGGTTTCCAGTTTGATGTTGGCTCCGAGTAGCTCACTGACGCGGCGATGTCGAGAGCCACAGCCCTCGCATTCGAGGAGGGTGTACCCTTTCGATCCGGCGCGAGTCAGTTCTTCAATCAGGCGATCTTTCAATATCGCCTCGGCCACAATCGTGAGCAGTGTGAGTGGTGTGGTGTGCATGCTGCATATTCCTGACATGGTGAGAGAATGATTGAGAAGGTGCCTGACGACTACTGGCCAGCGATCGTCTTCGCGATGTGGAAGTAAATCGGGATGCCCAGCACAATGTTGAACGGGAACGTGATCGCCAGGGCCGAGGTCAAGTAGTACGTCGGATTCGCATCGGGCAGCGTCATCCGCACTGCCGGGGGAGCTGCGATGTAAGAGGCGCTCGCAGACATCGCGCCGAGAACGGTCGCACCTCCGATGGAGAGCCCCGCCCAATGCCCGGCCAGCACCCCGAGAGTTCCATGGATCACCGGCATGATTGTGCCGAAGCCAATCAGGAACAGTCCGACAGACTTCAGGTCCCCGAGTCGTGAACCGGCCGCCAGCCCCATCTCCAGCAGAAACAGTGTGAGCGCCCCCTTGAACATCCCCTCGAAGAACGGCTTGACTGGTTCGTAAGACTTTGCGCCCATCAGGAGGCCGACGATCAATCCCCCAACCATTAAGATCATCGAGCGACCAGTCAGCACCTCATGCAGCACCGCCGAAGTCGGGCGGGCGGCCGGAGCGGGGCCTTCACTATTGGCGGCACGAACGGCAGCCTGCTTCGCCGTCTGGATCGCTCCAATCGCCAGCGCAATCTGGATTCCGGGGCTCTCCATCAGCGTGACGAGCGTTGGCATGAACCCTTCAGCGGGGTAGTTCAGAGTCTGCACGAACTGCTGAGCCGCAATGAAGGTCACTGCGGAGACTGATCCGTAGTGAGCTGCGATCCCCGCCGCATCGGCCGTACTGAATCGACCAATCCGACGCAGAACGAGATACGAAGTGATAGGAGTGATAATTCCCAGACCGAGCGTCACCAGCACCGGCCAGTAGAGGTCGCTCAGCGTGCTGTGCGACAGCTCCACGCCCCCTTTCAGCCCCAATGCCAGCAGCAGGTAGATCGACAACGAGGCATACAGTTCTCGCGGAATCGACAGCTCGCTGCGCACGAGCCGGGAGACGATTCCCAGCACAAAGGCGAGCGACAACGGTGAGCAAAGATTGATCCGCAAGACTTCAAGCATGGCATCCTCATTCCCTGGCTGGTATGATTCACGCAGATAAATACGCGAACCAGTGTTCGCGTATTTGTAGTCGCGTAATGTTGTGCGTGCAAGGCCGTGTCCATGAAAACGTCTCCGAAGTCCTCCAAAAAAGCCTTGATCCCTGTCGCCATGGGTCTGGCCGTCGCTGCGTCCCTGCCAGCCAGTTGGACGTTCCTGACCAATCACACGCATGTGCTGCTGTGCCTGTACTGCCAGCCAGATCAACGGTTACGCGATGTCGCCCTGGCCGTCGGGATCACCGAACGCATGGTCCAGAGAATCGTCGCCGAGCTGTCGGAAGCGGGTTACCTGCATATTCAAAAAGAGGGCCGGTGTAACCGATATACCGTCACTTCCAGCCTCCAGCTGCGCCATCCGTTGGAGATGCAGCATACCATTGGTGAACTGCTTGAGGTTCTGAGCGGGGAAGTCGGAGGAGCATGACTCCTAGGCAATTGTTCATGCCGATCAAACAATGGCCTCTGACCTATTTCAAAACAGCCAAGGTCGGGAACTGCCCCGCGAGCACCTTGTTTGGCAGCACCCCGAGCCAGTCTTGGAGCAAGGTCGCATAGACCGACCGGAAGTCGGTGTGGAACTTCACATCGCCATCTTCGAGGCTCTCCAGCGACGGGTGTTTGCCGTGCAGGCCCCCCTTCACGCTGGCCCCGGTCAGGAACACGGGAGCGGCTGTGCCGTGGTCGGTTCCTTGAGATCCGTTCTCGGCGACGCGGCGACCGAACTCCGAGAAGACGAAGCCCGTCACGCGCTGGTCGTGGCCATGCGACTTCAAGTCGGCATGGAACGCTTCCATCGCACTGGCGAGAGTGCCGACCAGTTGGCCATGCGAAAGCGATTGGGCAGCGTGCGTGTCGAAGCCATCATGGCTCACATAGTAGACCCGCTGCGGGAGCTTGGCATCGATCAGTTGGGCGATCAACTTGAGCCGCTCGGCGAGAGGCGTTTGCGGGTAGTCCACGCCGGTCTTGTATTCGCTGGCGACCTCGCGGATGCGGGCGGCTGAGGCGAACGACTGCTTGGCCGAAGTCTGCACGAACGACAGCAGATCATCCTGGCCCGCCGCCTTGTCCGAAAGGGACTCGACAGCCGCCCGTCGCCGCTCCCCATCGGTTCCGTTCCCGGTCTTGAGCTGAAAGTCCTGGATCGAGCGCATCGACGGGGCGTACCCCGTCGCCCCGAACACCGCCAGTGGCGGCTCACCGTCGCCGATGTTCAAGACCGCGTCCCCGGCTCCGCCGATCTCTGGGGCACAGCGTCCGAGCCAGCCGTATTTCTCAGTCTGGGCCAGGGTCGCCTTGTGCCAGATATCCATCGACTCGAAGTGCGAACGGTTGGGGTTCGCGTAGCCGACGCCTTGGACGATCGCGAGTTGGCCCGCTTCCCACAAGGAACTAAAGCCCTTCATCGACGGGGCCAAGCCGAGACCCTGCTCCAGTTTCAGGACATTCGCCGCTGGCACCTTCAGCGTCGGTCGAGCCTTCTGGTAGAGCGGATCGTTGTACGGCACCACGGTGTTCAGCCCGTCATTGCCGCCGGAGAGCTGGACGACGACCAGGATCGAGTCCTTGCCCGGTGCCTGGTCGGCGGCCAGCGACATCCGCTGGAAGACGGTGGGGAGGACCAGACCGGCGGCGGTCGTGGCGAGGAAGTTTCGACGGGTGGACATTGTTGTTGGTCTCTTGTGAGAGCAATTTCGGAATTGGTTTTCAGTTGCCGTAGTCACCGTAGGCCCACCACGTTTGAAGCGTGTGCCAGATTGGTGGGCCTGCGCCTCAAAGCAGGCTGGTCCCACCCTACGTCGACCCCCGCTAATTCAGTTGGGCTTCCGGCAGCGCCAGCACCAGATGAGCGGCCAGTCTCGCCAGCCGGGCCTGGTTCTCACGCTGCGCAAAGGGACGATCGTTCGCACTCTCGATCTCGGCTTTGAGCTGGGTCACGATCTGCTCGCGGGCGGGGGAATCGGTCTTCTGCACGAAGACATTCAGGAACAGGTCGGCGACCTGCTCCGGAGTCTTCGCGCTGTACTTGACTGCCAGTCGAGCCGGGTCAAGGCGGGCCGTCTCGTCACGGCCCTTGGTCACTTCGAAGGCCATGTTCTGTCGCAGGAGCAGCGTCGTGGAACTGATCCACTCGCGGCCCCCGTCCCAGCCCTTCACATTCGGAGGATAGTACAGGCTTTGGCCGAGTTGGGCACACCCGTCGGCGGCGTTCAACGGGCTGACCGTGCCGCCGAGTGAGCGGACCGTGCCGACCACGAACTCAATGGGCGATTTGATCCGCTGATGCACCGATGCGTCCGAGAAGAAGAGCCAACTCGACAGCATCCGCTTCACGAGCCAACCGGTGTCATAGTCCCGCAGCCGGTACTCGACAACGAGCGGCTCTAGGAGCGAGTCCGGCGGGGCATCATGATCATTGATGAACTCGCGGAAGAGCTTGCGAACAATGAACCGGGCGCAGGCGGGTTGACTGAGCGCCAGCCGCACGACATCGCCCGCCGTGAAAGCCCCGCGCTGGCCAAAGATCGTCTTCTCACCGGCGTCGTACTCGGCAGGGTTAAAGAAGGGCTGTTCGTCTTTGGCGCTCCAGCCGGTGAGGGCGCGGGCCGCCTCCTTGATGTCGTTCTCGGTGTAGTTGCCGGGGCTCAGGGAAAAGAGTTCGAACACCTCGCGGGCATAGTTCTCGTTGGGGGCCCCCTTTCGATTGGTGTTCGAGTCGAGCCAGATCAGCATGGCCGGGTCGAAGGTCATCTCCCGCAGCAGACCCGCGAAACTCCCCATCGCATACTGCCGCAGCGTGACGTTCTGCCGGTGCATCATGCGGACCGAGTTGACCTTGGCCTGTGACGTGGCAAAGTGGTTGTGCCAGAAGAGCGTCAGCTTCTCTCGCAACGGGTGCGGCGAATTCAACAACCGGTACATCCACAACCCCTGCAGCTCGCGCGGGTTGTTCGACTCCAGCGTTCCAGGGGTCAGACGGGCCACATCGGCTTCGAACCGCTCCAGTCCCTCTTGCCCACGGATTACGCGATCCACCGCTTCGACCGGCGTGAGTGCGGCTGCGGCTTCGATCACATCCCACGCGGCCCCAAACGCCGCACGGCGATAGAGGTGAGCCGCCTTGGCGATGTCCCAGCGACTCTTGCGAGTCGGCGTGAACGGCTCCCAGGCGAGTTCGGGACGAATGGTGGTGAGAAGGGACATAGGTGCAAGGATGAAGGATGAAGGTGGAAGACTTCTTGCTCCCCTCTCCCCGGGGGAGAGGGGCTTGGGAGTGAGGGTCGAGCGACACGGTATGCTCGAACGTCCCTCTCGTGGGTCAAGTCGATTCACCGGACTCGGAGAGTCCGGCGACGTTGGTCAGGCGAGCGGCCAGAAGACGCCTACCCGTAGGACGGCCTTTCCAGGCCGTCCCGAG
>JAYSVZ010000187.1:0-6772 GCA_043718305.1 Planctomycetota bacterium
GGTCTTCGATCTCATCGAGGCGATTATGCGTGATCCCTTCGAGGGGATCGGCAAGCCCGAGCCGCTCAAATATCTCGGAGCCAACGTCTGGTCGAGGCGGCTCACCCAGGAACACCGGTTGGTCTATCTCGTGAGCAAGGACCGAATCGATTTCTTGCAGGCGAGGTATCACTACTGACCACCGCAGTTCGGTGAATATAGTGAACACGATCGGAAGCCCAGCCTCTTCATAGCAGGGATCCCATAGCGAGTGTTTGCTGCGGATACGCCTGTTTTTGTCCCGTCAGGGACACTCGACAATAGCCCACCGCTTCAGCGGTGGGAGAGTGATCCCGACCAGCGGACGAGTCCCGTCAGGGACGACAGACGGTGGCGATCTAAGCCACCATGTGTAACAAGTTTCTTTCGCCCCTGCCGGGGCTGGGGCCGCGAGGGACGCTCGTCCCACCGATAAATCGGTGGGCTATTGTCGGGTGTCCCTGGCGGGACAAAGAATGCGGTGGGCTGGCCATTGGCTCATCGCGTCGGAACCAAGACGTGAACCGCTTGCGGTCGCGTCTCACCTTGTTCGATCTGCTCGGCCAACACACGCAATGCCAGCACCTCAGCTTTAGTCATGGCCTCGTCCGCCGAACTCCCATAGGCTAATACGCCAGGCAACTCCGGAACCTCCGCCAGCCACCGGCCGTCAGCCTCGCATTCGCATTCCAACGTCAGTTCCATGATGGCTCCCGAGTCAGGTGTCCACGCTTCAGGCTTCGCATTTGATCAAACGCTCCGTTGAGAGTCGCCAGTGAATCGCGTTGGTGCTGGACCATAGGGATGGAGTATATCACCGCCAGCGATCTCGCGCCAGATCGATGTCGGAGTTGCTAGATATTGTGATCGGCGACGAGGTGGCCGGGCCTGAAGGCTTGGCGCAAGGCCCAGCTTCCAGGATCGGCGTGAAGTCCTCCGACGCCCCGCAGGGGCAGCCACACACCAGCCCAGGGCAGAGCGAAATGGCGTCAGCCATGCAGCGCCGCCCTGGGTCAACGGCGGGCGCGGTGTTCGAAGCCCTGAAAGGGCGACACAATCACACGCGAAGCTGTTTCGCCCTTTCAGGGCTGAGATCCACTTCCTCGGACGTGCCCTGGGGCGTCGCTGCGCTGTGCCCCAGGCTGATCTGTGACTGCCCCTTCGGGGCGAAGAAGAGCTGTGTCGAGACCAATGCGTCGAGAGAGTGGAATGACTCGCGACAACGGCCATGATTGAGGCCGTGACGGACTGGCAGTAGAGTAGGCCCTGTGTGGCGCGGCGAAGCAGGGCTTCGAGGATCGGCTTGACCAAGCCGGAGCTTGGTCACGAGAGCCGAAGAGGTATTCTTCAATTCAACTGGAAATCTCCTTGCCGATCACCATTTGCGGATTTTATGCCCACACGATTTGCATTCAACTATTTTCGTGACAATCCCCTTGACCACGCCAAAAGCGGCAGAAGCGGCGAGCGCGATTGCATTTGACTGATGCATGACTCGATTCACACCCATCCTAACGCGTGCATGCTTGGCGTTTTGTTCCTCTTCATCCGTAGTTTTCCAGCTTGAGGTTTCTTCCATAGTTGACCTACATTTTGGGAATTCCATTTAGAGTTCTCCAAATCTGTAAGGTTAGTGGGGCAGTGTGCCCCAGACACTGCATTCAGTATCTGGGTTATGCATGTGCGATACGTTACAGAAGACACGCACATGTTTCAATCACTCCATATGCCTGCATCACCCAGACAGCCAAATCGATGTCCAGGCCACCACGCCGGACTCTCCGAAGCGGGTAGTTCGACGTTCCGCTCCGCAGAGCCTTCGCGTTGCACCTAAGCGGTGGCGATTCAACCCCCGGATAAGCCAACGTGCGGAACCTGATACGGTTCGTCACGTCGCCCCCGGTTCGCACAACACCCTCCGATCCACATGTCCTCCCCGACTGATGTCTACGAGTCCGAATCAGCGTCGATTAACAATCGTTGGGTTCTTGTTCTCAAGCCCCAGCTAGCTCTGGCTTGGGAACGCATATCCCCGAAAGCTCTGATTCGCTGCGCCAAACAGAACTTCCGCCAGCATGTCAGGGTGGCTCGGACATCGCATTGGATTTCAGGGAGACGAAGGCACAAGAGGGATTGACAGGTGATCGTACCTCCCGTAAGTTCTTGCTGTCACACAACCGAGATGCTCAAAGCAGAGTCCGAGCCACCCCACCGATTAATCCGAAGCACGAATGGGATCGGTTCAAGGTAGTGAGAAAGGAAGTTCCGGTGAGAATCTGGATCGTTATGTTTTGGCTGACCCTGCAATCGCCATTCTTGATGGCAGATGAAGACGCAGATGGACAATTCGAAGCCCTTCGGCTTCAGCAGATTTCGGAACTGGCGGCGAAATCGAGTATGTGTTACTCACGGGGCGGTAAGATTCACAACTGCATTCCCATGGTTTGCAGTCATGCAGCCCAAGCTGAAAAGATGGCCATTGAGGACTCTGGAGTTCGCGATTCAAGAGATGCGTTCCTCAAGGTGACCGAGCAGTATCGAGAAGGGCTTGAGTTGCTCAACGGGCAAAGGGTTCGCCCTGGGGACGCTGCGGAATTTCAGCAAGCGTTTATCGCAGGACTAACCGGGGATGATGAACTGATAGACAAGGTGGGTGCGAATATCGGGGCACGACTTGCTGAGATTGAAGCACACAAACAAGCTGGCCACATTCGCATCGACTCCGCTGGCGATGAACACGAACGATTCTGGGAAACTGAAATGTTGCCGCACGTCCTCAAGACTTCTGGGCCCGTCAGAGATGACTTCCCACTGACTGTGAGTGTGGCTCGTGCTGCGACGACCGCTAATTCCGGGATAGCGATTAAGAATGGTTCGAACGCCCCACTCAGTAATGTCTGTATTGCGTTGAGATCAACGATCGGTAGTTCGGGACTCCAGGATGATACCCACTACATCTATATCAAGAGTCTGAAAAGCCATCAGGAGGTGCTGTCACCAATGCGTTTTGCAGAGGGGGTGATACTGCCTGTCTCAAATCCCGAAATGGGGAAAACTGTAGAAGTCGCCCTTTGGTCAGCGGAAGTCAGCAGTCTAGTTCGGATCTGGGAACTCCCTAAAGACATTAGCATCGCGAGCAGGACAAAGAGAGTGCGGAAACAAGTTCAATGGGCTCCTTTTCGCTTGACCATGACTCAACTCAAAGTTGGTCAGCCTGAGCCTGATCGATCTGGCACAGATCAACCGGCGGATCGGGTGGCACGACCATAGATATTGCCTAGAAACCCATGACATGAACATCTTCTCGGCTGCGGCTAACGCTCTTAAGGGAGCACTGTGGATTGCAGAAAAGGCTGGCATGTGCAAATGCTGTCGCATGCGCAAGCCTGATCCAACTGGACATCCTTGTGATAATTGTGGTGAAACACTTTGCTCATCGTGCGTGGACCATATGCGCATGCAAAGGCGATTTGTCATTGAGAACTCCAGTGCGCAACCGGACTTTCTCGTGTGTGGTCGATGCAATGAGAAGTGGGGACGTGCCTAAGCTGCGCCGGGTGCCACGCAACGCGGGTTATGATTTTCAGGGGAGCAGTTTTTTGCCTCGTTCCCAAGCTCCGGCTTGGATACGCCTCGCCCCGAAGCTCGGCTTCGCCCGCGTGCCAGAACGCTCCCTCTCGCAAATGATCCAGCACTTGCCGACGGAATCGAGTCCTGACATGCTGGCGGGAGTCCTGTGTGGCGCGGCGAAGCAGAGCTTCGAGGATCGGCGTGACCAAGCTGGAGCTTGGTCACGAGTGCAGAAGGTCGCATCCGAGTCTGGCTGCCAGACTTCTGATGTTGCCGTGTCTCATGAACGATTCTGCTGGGAGTTCTTGATGCCACATCTCCAACCGTGCCCCCGCCTCTCCCGGCGTGAGTTGCTCCACTCCGTCGGCGGCGGCTTCGCGGGCGTGGCGCTAGCGAGTTTGATGAACCAGGACGGACTGTTCGCGGACGAAACCTCGAAGCCACTCCGCCCCGGCTCCGCGCATCATAAGCCCCGCGCCAAAGCGGTCATCCAGCTCTTTATGGGCGGGGCGGCGAGTGCGGTGGACCTGTTTGACTTCAAGCCGGACCTCATCAAGTATGACGGGAAGCCGTCGGACTTCGGCGAGGCGGTCGAGGCGTTTCAGGATGGACTCGGGCCGTGGATGAAGCCGCAGTGGGAGTTCCAGCCGTATGGCGAGTGCGGCAAGCCGCTGAGCGAGGTTGTCTCCTCTCTCGGCAGCTGTGTCGATGACATGGCGTTCGTGCATAACGTGGTCGGCAAGACGGGGGTGCATAGCCAGGCGACCTATCTGCAAGCGACTGGGTTTCAGAACCCCGGCTTCCCCGGCATGGGGTGCTGGGTCAGCTATGGGCTGGGGAGCGAGAACGAGAACCTGCCGGCTTTTGTCGTGCTGCCGGACCATCGGGGGTTCGCGTCGAACGGGACCAAGAACTGGGACGCAGCCTTCCTGCCGGGGCAGCATGCGGGGGTGACGGTCTTCCCCGGTCGCAACCCGCCGATCCATGATCTGTTCCCCGACTCGCGCGTCCCCGCGATCTCGAAGGATCGCGACGAGGCCGCCCGCCAAGCCCTCGCCCGGCTCAATGCCGCGTCACTGACCCAGGCCCCCGGCGACTCCCGACTCGAAGCCCGCATTCGCAGCTACGAACTCGCCGCGCGCATGCAGCTGGCCGCACCCGAGGCGCTCGATATCGGCGGCGAGCCGGAACATGTCCTCAAGATGTACGGGCTCGATGCGGTGCCAGCTGCGTTCCCGACGGAGATCAATGATTTGGAGGAGACGGTCCACTTCGGGCGGAAGTGTCTGGTGGCGAGAAGGCTGATCGAGCGTGGGGTCAGGTTCGTGCAGATCTGGTCGGGGAACGACAACGGGTTTCCGAGACGGAACTGGGACTCGCACGAGGACATTCGGAGAGACCACGGCCCGCTGGCGACTGGGATGGCGCGGGGAGCCAGTGCCCTGATTCGTGATCTTAAGCAGCGGGGTCTGCTCGATGACACGATCGTTTTCTGGACCACCGAGTTCGGCCGCATGCCGTCCTCGCAAGGCGGCAAAGGCCGCGACCACAACCCCTACTGCTTCACGAATTGGCTATGCGGCGGCGGCATCAAGGGCGGCACCACCGTCGGCGAAAGCGACCAGTGGGGCTATAAACCGCTCGACCGCCTGCACCCCACCCAAGTCTACGACATCCACGCGACGATCCTGCACCAACTCGGGCTCGACCACACCCGGCTCACCATGAAAAGTCATGGGATTGATCGAAGGTTGACCGATGTGCATGGGGCGGTGATTGAGGAACTGGTAGGGTAAAGGGGGCTCCGCTTTGCTGAATTACTCTCCTCGTCGTCCAATCCAATAAGCTGGTCTCTGGCGGTTATGTGCTACTGCGAGAATAACGACTTCTTCGGAGAACAGTTCATAGACCACGATGTATGGGAAGCGTCGGAGTTGTACGCGTCGGATGTCACGGCCAGACTGCATGTCTTCCAGATGAGAGGCGGACTCCGCTCGCTCTCGAATCGACTCCAGCGCAGTTTCATACGTACTGAGAAACTGCTGTCCGACTCCCTCTTCTTGATTCTCGTACCAAGCGGCTGCCACAAACAGTTCGTTTTCAGCATCGTGAAGGATGCGAACGATCACGGCGAAGTCCTGTCGACCAACTTCGCCCGCACACGGTCCAGGGACTCCTGGGCATCAAACGTTTGGGCTCGACCCGCTCGATAGGCGATCGAGCGTGCGGAGATTTCCTCGACCCATTCGGCGTCGATTTCGGCCTGGGTATCGGTCGAGGTCAAGCTCCCCAATAAATCGACAGCCAACAACTCTCGTTCGCTGGCTGGCAACTGGAGAGCCTGAGTCCGAAGTTCGTCAATCGTCATAGAAGCGACTCCTCAATTCCGTTGTCGTGAGAGATCTGTTTCGTCAGTGTGATTGTGACAGATCGCGACAACTCGGATTGTACTCGAACAGCGATGGCACTCTATGCGAATCAGGATTCGATGTCGAAATCGCCCTTTGAAGTGACAAAGCCGACCGACCGCACCCCACCCAAGTGTACGACATCCACGCCACTATCCTACATCAACTGGGGCTCGACCATACCCGGCTGACCATGAAGAGCCATGGGATTGATCGCAGGCTGACTGATGTGCATGGGGAGGTGATTGAGGAGATATGCGACTGAACTGATTTCGTGACCGTGGGTTATGTCAGACCTCATCGTGTGACAATGTTGAGAAACCTATTGGTCGTCATGGCATGTGCCGATAGATAGAATGGAATGAGACTCGTGAACGCTCTTGATTCAGGCGAATTGCTGTGTCGGTCGTTGCCGTCAAACCTGAACTGATTCGCTGGGCGATTGATCGTTCTGGTTTGTCGACGGAAGACCTGCTGCCCAAGTTTCCGAAACTTGAAGAATGGAAACGGGGGGAGCGTCAGCCCACATTTCGACAGCTGGAAGACTTTGCAAAACGAACGATGGCACCTTTTGGGACCATGTTTCTCGATGCACCTCCCAAAGAAGAGCTGCCAATCCCTGACTTTCGTACCAAGAACGATTCGCCCCTCAAGCGATGCAGTCCGAATCTACTCGAAACCATCCAGACGATGCAGCAACGTCAGGCATGGTTGAGAGAATGGTTGAACGACGAGGGAACCCAACGGCTGGATTTCGTGGGAGCGGCCGATACGAC
>JAYSVZ010000188.1:0-6768 GCA_043718305.1 Planctomycetota bacterium
GCCCCATGAAGAATTCGGTATGCCGAATAGAGTCATCAGGTTCTTCGACCAGCGCACCTTTCCTGATGGGAGTTCCAGGCAGACCACATCGCCACTGGCGCCTTGTGAAACGACAATCTCGGCATCAATCGTCGGCGTCGCCCGCGGCCCGGGCCCCCCCAGGGCATCGAAGCTGGCCGGATAGGCATGGACCCAATGTTCATTTCCCGTGGCCGCGTCGTAGCAGACGATGGCCTCGTTGTCCTCACGCTGTTCGATGGTGACGAGCCTGTTTCCGACAATGGACATGGAGGCAAATCCGCCGCCCACGGGATGCTGCCAGACCGGTGTCGGTGGAGTGTCCCACTGCGTGCGAATCGCGGGCCCCACGACGATGCCGTTTCGATTGGCTCCCCGATAGGCGGGCATATCCTCCTCCGTCGCCGCTGGCAGTATCTCCACGGAGGGCGAGGGAAGGGCAGCTTGGTTTGCTCGGTGTGCGGCCAACCGTTCCTCGGGAGTCGCTTCCCAGCGGTACTCGACAACGACACCAAAATCGCCGGAGACTTCCACGTTTCGAATCGCAACAAACGCTCCGCCCACCAGCGCCAGCGCCCCCAGAGCCAGCATCATTCGGCTGCGACCCGTCCAGCCAGAAAAAGCCAAGCCCCACAGGAGCAGAAGCAGGCTCGAGACGATCGCCATCGCCTCCAGGATCATGTTCGGTGCCGACGGACCGACGGGCGAATCCCAAGTCCATAAGAACGGCACAGCGATCGCAAATAGCCCCAGGACGGAGAAGATCGACCACGAGACAATCCGCGAGAACCACGACCGACGGACCTCCATCGACGGAGACACTCTGGCAGGGTTCGGTTCAGGCGACTGGCTCATCGGTCATACTCCACATGGGCGGGGCAATGGCGGAATCATAGAAGTCTTCCGCGAAAGCGGTAATCGAAGAATCGGGGGAGGGGCTACTGTTCCACCGCAGGTGTTCCACATCACCAAGGCGGAAGTCGCCCAGGCTCCCCTCTTCCGGCCCAACGGGCTGGCCATTCTTCCAGCCAGGCCCGAAGGGCCGACCGTTCGGGTTCGCGAATGAATGGCCGGGCCTTCAGCCCTTTCGGATTTCAGGCCGGGCGACTTCCGCAGTGGTGATCTCGATTCGTTGGTCATCCCCGGGCTGGGGACATGAGGCGCCACGCTTTTCCGAGGTGCCGCGGCAAATCCGAGGCGATCAGTCCCGGTTGGCCCCATTCCTCAGCGGCCAGATCGCCCGCCAAACCATGTAAATGGCAGCCGAGCTGGGCTGCGTCGAACGGGACCATTCCCTGTGCAACCAACGCGGCGATGAGGCCGGTCAGCACATCACCCGTGCCGCCCGTGGCCATCCCGGGGTTTCCCGTTGGGTTGATCGTGATCTGTTCGCCGTCAGTGATCACACTCCCGGCCCCTTTGAGGACCAGGACCACGTTGTGCTGCTTCGCGAACTCGAGGGCGAGCGACTCGCGATCGGCTTGAACGGCTGCGGTTGTCCGGCCGGTCAACCGCGCGAACTCACCGGGGTGCGGGGTCAGAATTCGGGGGCCACGGTTCCCTTTGAGCCAGTCGAGGCAACCGGCGATCAGGTTCAAGGCATCAGCGTCGAGCAGACACGGCTTCTCTGTCGTGGCCAGGATCGTGGCCACCAGTTGGCCCAACGAGGCCGATTGTCCGAGACCCGGTCCCAGCGCCACGCAATCCACAGACGCCAAGTGCGGCTGCAGCAGGTCCAGCGCCTCGAGCGTGATACGACCGGCGTGGTCTTCCGGCAAGTCGATTGTCAGATAGGATGGCTCGATCACCGCCACGGTCGAAGCGATCGATTCGGGACACGCCACATAGACTAGGCCAGCTCCCCCGCGTAATGCCCCAAGTCCCGCTAAAGCTGCGGCACCGCTCATTCCCACGCTCCCCGCAATCAGCAGGACGCGACCGTAGGTTCCCTTATGCGAATCGGAATGTCGCAGAGGGAGGGCGGGAAGTTCGGTGATGCGGGTCGACATCGGAGGAGTTCTGGCTTTCGTGGTCGGCCCCACCCACTCACTCACCCGCTCGGTCAAACCGATGAACGAACAGCTTCGGGGCTTCCTGGACCGGCACCCGCTGGCCATCTTGCCGAATGAGAGCCACGACACCGGCCTGAATGACAGCTGACGTGCGGGCCGCGCGTCTGAGGGCTTGTCCCCGGCTCTTGGCCAAGGCGCGCTCAGCCCGGATCAGCGGAGCGTAGTACGCAAAAGAAAGGATCGGGGAACCCGACGATGACGATCCATCGGGACAATGCAATCGCAGACGGCTCATCCTTGAGCACTCCAGTGGGGGCGAACTCCATTTCGTGCTGACGAAGTGCCCGTCCATTTCTCCGCAGAGAACGTTCGGACACCCCATCAACGAGTGCGAGAGCCTATCCGGACAGGGGCGAGCACTTCAAGGATTTTTTCATCCGAACGGAGGATTTTCCAAGAATACAATTGTGTACAAATGGGCAGGTATTCGTCTGATGTCTGATGTCTGATGTCTGATGTCTGATGTCTGATGTCTGATGTCTGATGTCTGATGTCTGATGGCTGATGGCTGATGGCTCATTCAGCCTCGTCCGGTGGAGAAAACGTCGAGTGGTGCAGCGCCCAATAGACCGCAGCTGACATCACGCCCCCGATGAAGGTCAGGAAGGCCCACGCGAACGGACCCAGGAACCACAGCTTGCGACCGCGGAGCACCCGATCGCTGGCCTCCCGATACACGCCCAATACCAGCAAGAGCTGGATCACGAATGTCACCAGCCCCAGTGTCCAGCCATAGATCGAGAAGAGTCCCGTAAAAGTTCGGAGGAGTTCATCCAGGACTGGCGACGCATGCAATCCAAACATCAAGGTCACCTATTCGTGAACGGCGGGTGGCCCCTCGGCCGCAACCCGCGCGGGGTATTCGAGTGTTTCCTGGATCAACTCCGCAGGGACCAGGCGGGCCTTTCCCGATGCGGTCGTGGCGGCATACAGCGAGCGCCCCTTTGGCTCCAGGCGGCTGGCGTCGAAGAACTCCGCGACCTGGAGTAGGCCGATCGATTGCGGGTCTGCTTGGCCCGGAACTTGGACCTGCACGGAGTCGCCGAGGAGCACAAACCGCGTGACGGCTTCCGGCAACTTGATCTCCGGAACGAGCGGCAGATCCTCATCCCCCAGATCAACGCACAGCCTACGCTCAGCATCCAGGACCAACCGACCGACCCGCGTGTACCACTCTTCGCCGGTCGATATGCGCACTGCGAAGAATGTCTGTCGTTGAACCGCAACGTGCGACGGATTCCCGGTCTTCACGTAGCGGCCCGGTCGGACATCAAGTCGGCAACCGACGACCGTGGCCCCTGCCGAACCCTCTTCCAACGGGAGTTCCTGGTTGACGGGAACCAGGTTCAGGTAACCACACGTGTCGACATTCCCGGCATTGTGACGAGCGATACGCTGCAACCAGTCAGCGCTTCGAATCACTCGAAGGTCCGAAGGAGGGAGTTGGTCAGGGACGTTGGTTTGCGAATCGCTGCGGGCGGGAACTTCCGGAGTGATTCCGGATGGCAGCGTGTCGGGAACACGCTTTCCCGGAATGCCCAGTGCTGGGAAGGGAGACCGCATCGCTCCCAGGGGATTCGCGGAAGAGTCGCCGAAGTTCTTCCACATCCGAATGATCGCGATGGCATCTCCCGGTGGAAGTCCCTGGAGGGCGTCCGCCCAGACTTCTTGTTGCTGCTCGCTGACCCCCTTCAGTTCGTCTCCGAGAATCTCAATGATGACCGGACTGAGTCTGTGGACCGGAGCTTCTCCAGCTTCGACGGAAGGCGTCTTGAGAACGGGAGCTTCGGTCGGCTCGTCGCCAGTGGGGGACGGGGGCTGGCTCCCCATCGGTTCCGGAGGCGAAATCGGCTTGGCTCCGGCGACCTGTAACTGTTGCGGTGCATCGGACGGCTGCGAACGATCCTCGGAGGGAAAGAGTTCTGCCCCTTCCGTCGGTGCCGTGACGACCGCATCGGCATGGACCGGGTCTTCGCCAAAGTCGGGCTCATTCAGAACCATCGCCCCGCCCGGGACCGGAGCACTCGGGGGCAATGGCCGTTCCGCGTCAATTTGTGGCAGCGGCTCGACGCCCCCCAAGTCCGACATGCCAGCCGGGGACTCTGAGAAGATCGCCTGAAGCGAGGGGGACTTCCGCACCTCCGACCGCCAACCGGTCGCCTGCCCCACTCCCAAACCAACAGCCACACCGAGGCCAGCTCCCAAGAAAAACGGCATCCGTTGTCGCCAGTCCATGCACCGCCTCCTGCGGACTCCTCACACACGTTCCTCATCTCAAGGAAGGCCGGGAACCGTATCGGAATGGATGCAAAAACAGCAAGAGGGGATCGTCGGCTCCCCTGAAGGCTCAGTTTTTTTCAGCGAGGGCGGATTCTTAAGGAACTTACCGGATCGAGGATCCGTCTGACTCTTGACCAGTGCTCCCTTTCAGCGGGGGCAACTCGGCCTCCGAATCTCGGGTGTGGAGTCACATGATGCATGTCAAGTGGCTGTCAGGCTTGGTGGTCACGGTCTCCGCGTCGTGTCTCTGGGCGTTGTGTGGTGTGTCTCTGGGGCCGACGCAGCAATCCGTCAGAGACGAGCTCCTCACCCCCGCGATGAGGCAAATGTATCGCGAGCATGAGCGACTGCGACGCTCTGAGTCGACCGCTGCTCCTCCCCTCCAACTGGCAGGGACATCCCCCGTTCGCTTTGAAATCATCAAGGGACAAATCTTCGATAGTAAACTTGGCTACAGCCACGAAACCGTGCCGATGAAAGAGTTGGTGACTGTCTCGCCTCCATGTCATCATGTCGAAGTGGCCCCAGCACCTGATCCTCGCTTCCTGGCAGCTCGTCAAACTCACGACCGAACGACGAAGAAGTTCGTCGCCCATTCCGGATTTGGGTTCATCCGAGTGATTGAATTCCCACGTCCTGAACTCCCCCATGAATCGGATTCGATTGCGAGTGTCCAACTGGTCAGCCTGCTCGTCCATGAAGCCCCCAGCATCTATGTGATCCAACAAGGTTCCCTGCCTGTCGAACGGCGACCACTCGACTCGTTCGAAAATCTGGCCCTGGATCAAGTTCGCGTGGGGGCCGACCTGGTCTGGTCTCCGGAACACCCCCAGCGCATGTTCGGAGCGATTCGTGCCACAGCCTCATGCCTGGACTGCCACACGGCAGCGAGAGAGCACGATTTGCTCGGGGCGTTTACGTACTCGTTGAAAATCCCAGTCGAACAACTCACGACCATCGCATCGAAGTGATCGTGGTTGTCTGGGCCCCCGTGAGGCCGCGAGTGGCCCACGTGGGACGGGCAGGGTATTCTCCGCGCGGGCAGAACTGAACCGTAGCCACGTTCGACAGCACGTGGGCGAGTGGCGTGGTTCGCCCACGTTCCGGCGAAACCTGGCTACGAATGAAGGCCTCACTTCCTCACACGGGAAGGAGAACTTGTCTAAATGTCGGATCAATGCCTACTCTGCCGTGCGGACATAAACATCACCATCCATAATCTCCACCGCGAAGCTGGTTTGCTGGATGCGGTGGTTCAGGCAGTGATGACCCGACTCCAACCGGTATTGCCAACCATGCCAGGGGCAGGTCACCACGCCCGCTTCGACTCGTCCCTGGGCCAAGGGGCCACCGGCGTGGCTGCAAATCCCGTCGATCGCATACCACCCTTCGGCGGTGTGGAACAGCGCGACGACCCGGTCACCCACGGTGAACTCGCGCCCGGTCCCTTCCGGGATATCGGCGACAGCGGCCAGGCGAACAAGTTCAGTCATGGGCGGGCACTTCCTGGGTGACATCTCTGAAGAGAATATCTTCGGTTGCCTCTTCAGAAGCAACCGCAACGGCGCTAAGCAGACTCCTGCCCCCACGCCACAGCGAGCTGCACCAGGATCGCCGCCGCCGTCTCCATCTCCTCGACGCAGGTCCACTCCAGTGGCGAGTGCGGGTTGTACTGCCCGCTGGAGAGGTTCGGTGTGGGCAGGCCGCGTTTGGTCATTTGAGCTCCGTCGGTATCAGCGCGGATGATGTCCATGATCGGCTCGATAACGACCTCCAAGTCGCCCGGCTCTCACAAGTGGCTCTGAACCGGATTTCCCGGCCAAATCTCTGAGGTCAGTCACGAAACTTTGGAACCATGCGAGTGGATCCCTCGTCTCTCTCTCTCTGGGGTAGAACGGATCCCCGGTGTGATGATTCCGATGTGGATGGAGGCAATCATGAACAAGCATTCTCACCTTGTTTTTCCAGTGGCACTCATGGCTCTCTGCTTGGGATTCGATCTGCCGTGCCAAGGAGCGAATGACGGTGACGAGGCGAATCCACCGCCGGGAAACTATTCCGGAGTGTGGGTCGTAACCGAGAAGAGCGGAGCGAAGTCGGAGGTCTCCTATAAGGAGGGGGTCAGGCACGGTTTGGCACAAAGCTGGCATGCCAATGGAGAGATTGGATATTCGGCACATTATCGAAACGGAGTGCCGGAAGGCGTACATGCCAGTTGGGATGACGATGGTCTCCTGACGGACATGCAGGTGTACGAGTCGAATGGCACCCGCCGCTCGATTCGTTACGGCAACGGTCATCGAATGCAAGAAGAGGTCTATCAGGGGGTGAACTTGATGCGGCGGAGAATGTGGCACGGTGCGGGAAAAAAGGCGTTCGATTATTCTTGCAAGGACGG
>JAYSVZ010000189.1:0-2335 GCA_043718305.1 Planctomycetota bacterium
ACCCTCATTCCACAGCCTGAAACACAAGGTCTCAAACGTAAAGAGGGGTTGACTCGGTCGAACCGAGACACGGGCTTTGACTTGACAACGCGATCCCGAATTCCGTAAGGAAGTCCGCATCTCTTGCGTGGTCAGACGGCAACGGGCTGCATTGTAGCTCGCCCCTCCCCCCCCGCAAGAGGGATCGGATGCAAGCCATGGGATCGGCTTCCAGCCTGTCGTTCTTTGTGCGAGACGACAGGCTGGAAGCCGATCCCACGGGCAATCCGCTGACAGCTTCTCTCAAGAATCGGGTGATCGGTGGCTGACAAGTCGAAGAACAAGATGACCTTGGTGATCGTGGAATCGCCCGCCAAGGCCAAGAAGATCGGCGGCTTCCTCGGCAGCAATTACGAGGTGCTGGCCAGCGTGGGGCACATTCGCGATCTGCCGCAGAGCGCGACCGATGTCACGGCCGAGATGAAAGCCCTGGGTTGGACCTCTCTGGGTGTGAACGTCGCCCAGGACTTTGCGCCGCTCTATCTGGTACCCTCGGACAAGAAAAAGACGATCGCGGAGCTGAAACGAGCCCTTAAGGGAGCTGACGAACTCATTCTGGCGACGGACGAAGACCGCGAGGGAGAGAGCATCGGCTGGCACCTCGCGGACCTGCTCCAGCCCAAGGTTCCCGTCAAGCGGATGGTGTTCTCCGAAATCACAAAGCCGGCGATCCTCGACGCGCTGAAGCACACCCGCGACCTCGATATGAATCTGGTCCAGGCGCAGGAGACCCGCCGGATTCTCGACCGGTTGTATGGGTACACCCTTAGCCCGCTACTGTGGAAGAAGGTCGCTCCGAAACTCTCCGCCGGACGGGTGCAGAGCGTGGCCGTCCGGGTCATGGTCCAGCGGGAGCGGGAGCGGCTGGCGTTCCGCAGCGGAACGTACTGGGACATTAAGGCTTATGTGACCGCGCCCGCTGGCGGCAAGTTCACGGCGGAACTCTCCACGGTCGGCGGAAAGCGGATCGCGACCGGCAAGGATTTCGACGAAAACACCGGGCACTTGCAGACCTCAATCGCGGGCAAAGTGGTGCTGCTCGATGAGAAGTTGGCCAAGGAAGTCCAAGCTCGGATCAAGGATGCCCCCTGGACCGTCTCGGCGGTCGAATCCAAGCCCTCGGTCCGCCGCCCGGGCGCCCCCTTCACGACCAGCAGCCTGCAGCAGGACGCCAACAACAAACTCAGACTTTCGACGAAAGAGACGATGCAGGTCGCCCAGCGGCTGTACGAAGACGGCTACATCACTTACATGCGAACCGACAGCGAGAACCTGTCGCAGGAAGCCGTCACAGCCGCTCGGACCCGGATCGCGGAGACTTATGGTCAGGACTACCTGAGCCCGACTCCCCGCGTCTTCACCAGTAAGACTAAGAATGCCCAGGAGGCCCACGAAGCGATCCGCCCCGCTGGCACCGAGATGCTCACCGGCGATCAGTTGCGGCTGAGCGGTCGCGAGCTGGCTTTGTACGACCTGATCTGGAAGCGGACGATGGCCTGCCAGATGGCGGATGCTCGTTTGAGGCAGGAGTCGGCCACGATCAAGGCGGCGGACACCGAGTTCCGTGCGACCGGCCAAGTCGTCGAGTTCCCCGGGTTCTTCCGGGCCTATGTCGAGGGAGCCGACGATCCGGAAGCCGCCCTAGAAGACCGCGACACCGCGCTGCCCCCCTTGAAGGAGCACGACCA
This sequence comes from Planctomycetota bacterium, assembly GCA_043718305.1. Taxonomy (GTDB): domain Bacteria; phylum Planctomycetota; class Planctomycetia; order Planctomycetales; family Planctomycetaceae; genus TH-plancto1. The sequence continues at coordinate 1,728 of JAYSVZ010000189.1, forward strand.
GATCGGCCTGCAGAAGATCGAACCGCTCGGACACGAAACCAAGCCCCCCGCGCGCTACACTGAAGCGACGATCGTCAAAAAGCTCGTGGCTGAAGGAATCGGTCGACCGTCGACATATTCCAGCATCATCAGCACGGTCCAGGACCGGGGTTACGTCGTCAAGACTGGCAACCAACTGATCCCGACGTTCAAGGCGTTCGCCGTCTCGAAACTCCTCGAAGAATACTTCCCCAAGCTGGTCGACCTGCAATTCACAGCCCAGATGGAGCAGTCGCTGGATGACATCTCGAACGGGGTGCAGGAGTACCTGCCGTACTTGCGTGCGTTTTACTCCGGTGAGCAGGGTCTCGAAGCGACGGTCAAGCATCAGGAAGCGAACATCGACCCCAAGAAGGCGTGCAGCGTCGAGATCGCTGGCCTCAACGCCACGGTCCGCATCGGTCGCTATGGCCCGTACCTGCAACGGATCGAAGGGGATGTGACCCTCACCGCCCCGCTGCCCGAGGATGTCTCCCCGGATGACATCAACAACGAGATGGCCGACAGACTGTTCGAGGCCAAGGCCCGCGGGCCGGAAGCCCTCGGCATGCACCCGGATGAAGGGGTGC
>JAYSVZ010000190.1:0-2332 GCA_043718305.1 Planctomycetota bacterium
CGGTCGCGGTTCTTCGTAAACACCGTGGGCGTCCACACCGGCTCGTCCATGTCCATGCCGACGAACCAGCGAAACAGAATGTTGTAATCCAGCTGCTCCATCAACAGGCGCTCGCTCCGAATCGAGTAGAAGATCTGCAGCAGTTGGGCGCGGAGCAAGCGCTCGGGCGGGACCGACGGGCGGCCGATCGTCGCGTACAGCGAATCGAAGGCCCCGGACATGTCCCGCAATACGTCGTCGACCAGCGCGCGAATGGCGCGCAGGGGATGGTCGCTCGGCACGCGCTGCTCGGGCGAGACGTAACTGAACATCGAGTGGGGCTGGCGGTCATCTCCTCGCATGCCGCCCATAGTAGTACGGGATCGATCTCCGGTCGATCCCTCCCTACACCGAGTTTTTCAGCAAGCTCCTAAGCACGGTGTGAGCATGACAAGTCGCTCGGCTTGGCTCGTCCCATTGATGGCAGTTTTGCTGCCCGGGAGCGTCGTGGCGACATTCTTCAGCGTTCGCGCCAGTGATTGGGCCAACAGCGCGGCACGCGACGACTCCGTCGCCACCATTGGCGCGCTCGCCGGCGAGCTGCTTGAAGTCGCGTTCAGTCCCGATGGGCTCAGCATCGCGACCGGCGGATGGGGCGAGACAGTAACCGTGTGGGATGCGCGCTCACACGAGCGGCGTCACACTCTCCGGGGTCATACCGATCGGATTATGGGCCTCGCCTTCAGTCGGGACGGCCAACTGCTTGTCTCTGGCAGCAAGGACGCCACCGCCAGAATCTGGAATCCACACACTGGAGAGCAGGTGGGAGCCTTTCGCGGCCATCGCGACCGGGTCCGAACAATTTCATTCCACCAACGAGACCTCGTTGCAACCGGGAGCCGTGATGGAACGATCAAGGTTTGGCGCGCGCGATCGCTTGAGGAAGTCGCCTCGCTCGCGCCACGCCGTGGGTTCGTCTATACGGTCGCGTTTCATCCGGATGGATCGTCCGTCGCCTTTGGCACCAGCGATGGGACTTTGGGAACGTGGGACGTGCGACAAGGCCACTATCGAACGATCCGCGACGGTCATGGCGGCATCCATGCGCTCGCATTCGACTCGAGCGGTCGGTTGTTGGCCTGGAGCCATGCCGACGGGGTCATCCATCTCATGGACGTGGCGACCTGGACTCTGTCAACCCTGTTGAAAGGACACACGGAGACAGTTACCTCGCTGGCCTTCAGCGGTGATGGACACCTGCTCGCTTCCGCCAGTTACGATCGCTCCGTTCGCGTCTGGGACATTGCCGAGCGAAAATCGATCGCCACGTTTGTTGGTCATGCGGGTGCGGTGAACGCTGTCGCTTTCAGTCGCAACGGACGTCAGGTCGTGTCAGCGAGTTCGGATGAGATGGTAAAATTTTGGTCCATGGAACGCGACCGATCTCTTCAGTAGTCGCGCTAACCTGGAGCCGATCGTACCGGGTCCCCAGAATTGGAGTCCTTCCTCCTCATCTCCTGTCCTCCTGTTTCTTTACGTACCGGTCCGGATGGTCAAGCCGCCTCAGCCCCGACCGGAGGCTCGTGACGTTGAAGTTCATCAAGAGGCCGGCTGGGAATCCCGTGAGTCTCAAGTAGGTCAACACTTGAGCCGAATGGACCGGGTGAAGTGCTTCAACCGACTTCAGCTCAACGACGAGACAGCCCTCGACCAGCAAATCTAGTTTGAGCCCGCCTCGCACTCGACGGCCCTTGTAGTCGATCGGCACGAGGCGCTCGGGCTCGAATCTCAAGCCGCCGTCACTCAGCTCCATCATCAGGCATTCACGATAAATGCTCTCGAGTAGCCCGGGTCCCAAGTGTCGATGTACTTCGATCGCACTGCCGATGATCCTCTCGGTCAATGTGTTGATGTCGTCGCCAGTGTCTTCCATGCGTAGCCGAAAAAGCACGAAGCGCGCCGCCAACAATTTCGAAGGTACTTGGGATTCCCACCTTTGAAGCATGCAGTTCTTGCCAAGCGGAAGGCCGCCTGATGTGGAAGATCCTGCGATGACAGCCCCCCGGTAGGGCCTCATCCTGAGCCTTGAACCGTTTCTCTTGAACTCCTCATCTCCTGTAGGTATCCCGGCTGGCCCCCGATCTTCCTACGCACCAGGTGGCGATCCGTTTGGCGCGTAACGTGCAAAGGGGGACGGGCATGAGGCTATCGACATCTGCCGCACTCCTGCGGCCGCTCAGCGCAGCAACGTTGAACCTGGTGCTGGCGTGCGCCATTTCTGCGACTGCGTCTGCCCAGCAAGGACAGCCCGCACCCCAAGATGTCCCCTCGGTTCCCGCCCACCTTGCCGCGG
>JAYSVZ010000020.1:0-8638 GCA_043718305.1 Planctomycetota bacterium
TTTTCAGGTACGCCAGAACCCGATCGAGAACATCATGCTCCTGCCCCGCTGCGATGAGTGGGGTGGTGAGATAACACTGGTTGTGTACCCAGAGCTGAAGTTTCTGGCCGATCGATGACCAGCGTGATCCGGTGATTTGGAAGGGAAAGAAGCCCGCCCAATGCGTCCGATTCTTCACGGTCTGTTCGATGACCACGATCCGCCATTGCGTTCCCGGAGTCGCCAACGCCTTCCATGCCGGGAGAAAAACCAGGGCTCATAGAATACGTTGGGCTCAGCGGACGCCTTCGACAGTTCGCCCCACGCCGCTTGCTCCGCCTCCAGCTCCCCGGGATCCGTGATGACCCGAATCACCCACTCCCGCGACCGGTCAGGTTCGGGAGCAGTGCGTTTCTGGATCAGACGTTCGCGGTCAACGATGCCCATGGGGTTCCTTTAGAGGGTCTCGTCAAACCTAGGCTCGGTTCGGAACTGGTGCGGACCTTGATCGTCAGATCAGCGTTGCCAAAGATCATCATGGGGGCCGGGTGTCGTTAAAACCGTTGCATTCGGAACGGGGAGTATTGTTCTGTACGGTTGCGACACACGGAGACTGCGGTGACACTGCTGCGTCCTGACTGGTCCGACTCACCCGCTTGGTCTGCGACGCCCCCTGATGGTTCCGATTTTTGCGCTGCGACTGATTTTTGGAATGAGCCTGACCTGGTGCGTCATGGCTCGCAAGGAGGTCACGTCCGGGTTCTTTCGGATTCAAATGCTCGTCACGATGGGACTGGCGGTTCTGGCCACGCTGTCGCTCTCGCACTTGAATCGCGGAGCAGGCCCAGGCGTTGCTCCCGGAATGTACGCGCTCACGATCACACTCGCCGTCGCTTCGTTCCTGGGATCGGTCATGTGGACCCTCGAGCGGCGGGCCGCAGGAGTGCGATACGCCATGGGGCTCCTGGCCGGGTCGGCGATCGGTCTGTTCTATATCACTCAATGCAGGGCCACCCCCGGCAACGAAACCAATGTGCCATGGTGGCTTAACCTCCTCAGCGAATACGCAGCCGGAGGGCTCATCGGCTGTGCCATTTCGACGATGTTAATGGGGCACTGGTACTTGACTGCGACGGGAATGCCGCTCGCTCCGCTAAAACAACTCAATCAACTGCTTTTGGCGGCAGTCCTGCTGCGAATTATATTGGTGGGAGTTGTACTGCTCGGTTATGCCCCCGCTTCGCTGGCCACAGCGCACTGGGTTTGGATGATCTTGCGAGCCGCCGGACTGATCGGTCCGGTGATTCTCGTACTGATGGTCTTTCGGATTCTGAGGTATCGCAATACGCAGTCGGCGACCGGAGTTTTATACGCCATCGACATCCTGATCTTCCTCGGCGAGGCCACCGCAGCCCTCCTCGCCGGGGACTTGCACTTGCCGTTCTAGCCCGCCGCATGGTCTTCCACCTCTGATGCTCCCTTGTTCCGGAAGAACTGGAATTACTGCGGTTGTGCCGGTTGCGGATTTCCCCCTGGGAACTGCGGCCCGCCCGCCGGTCCGCCGGGACCACCTGGCCCACCGGATGAGGAGACGTTGATTTTCGGGCTCTTCTTCGGGCCGAAGATGCTGCTCAGCCGTTTCTGCGTCGCTTCAGCATCGAGGCTGGGGGAGAGTTGGAGAACCTCGACGCGGTGGTTTGGTTTCGCGGCCTCGTCGAGTGATTCGATCAGGGTGGTGATGTCTTGCATGAGCCCACTCGCGGAGGAGATGACCAGCGAGTTCGAGACCTCATCGACCCCGACCGAGAGCAGCCCTCGGAAGCGGATCGGTTGCTCCTGGGTTTCTTTCTCCTTGTCGTCGCCGGTGTTTCCCCGGCCATACACGTAGGTGATGCCGGGATTCTGCTGCTGTTGTTGCTGTTGCTTATCCCCTTGCTGCTGGAGGGCTGGGTCGGAGGAACTCAGTAGATCGCGGTAGACCGATTTCAAGGTGTTGGAAATCGCGGTGGCGTCGGAATACTTGATCGCGAAAATGCGGGTCTCACGGATCGCCCGGGGATCATTGGACTGTGGCTGGTCATAGATTTCGATCAGCCTTTCGATAATCGCGATCTGATCATTCGTGGCATTCTGGACGAGGATCGTGTGCGAATCGGCGTCGCCGATGATCTTCAGTAGACGGCGGCGGGAAAGGCGGTTGGTGGTCTTCTCTTTGGTGTTTACGATGTCCCCGTACCAGTCGAGGACCGGCTTCTCATCCCCGTCGGTTTCGAAATATTCCTTCAGGGTCGACTCTAATCCGAAGACCCAGGTGTTCTCGTTCTTCAGGTGGAAAACGTGGAAGTCTGGAGCCTTGGGGCGGATGTCCTGGACCAGTTGTTCCAGGTGGTCGAGGGCGCGGGTGTCCTGCGACCCGATGATGACGCGACCGTCCGGAAGGCGGAAGACGGCGATCGGTGCGGCTCCACTGGCGCTGGGAGTGGGGATTGATTCCGGCTCCTCCGCCAGCGGGTGCTGGGGAGCAGGCTCCACCGGAGCGACCGCGACCGGCGGCGTTCCCGGGAGGGGGGCGTCCTCTTCGACCTCTTCATCCAGAAGGGCGATCTCCACGGCGGCGAAGGAGGCTCGCTCCGCAGCAGATCGAGCCGCCGCTTCCGTCCGCACCGTGTCGCGGGGCCGCTTGGCTTCTTGCGGCAACGTGGTCTTTTTCGGCTTCGGCGGAGCGGCAGGCACCTGCAACTCGTTCGGTGCAATGTTCGGCCACAGCTCCTGCAACTGCTTCAGCATCCGGTCGGCCTCTTCGGGGGAAGAGAACTCTAACGTCCGCGTCGGTTGTGGATTCCCCGTATCACTCGGAATCTCGCCCATCTTCTCGAGCAGAGCCTGGATCTCTTTCAGCTCGACTTCGTTCGCCCAGACGAGCAGTCGGTTGTTCTCCACATCAGCGTCAATCTTGAACGGGCGGTCATCCTTCTTGTTCGTCTGCTCATCCTGTCCATAGGAGTCGTAATAGAAGTAGCGCGAGCGCTGGGTCTCGGCCTTCTTCTCCGGGCCGAGCATGAACTCGATCGACCCCGCCACATCGTCGGCCCGCAATCGCTTGAGCGTGATGACTTCGAAGCTGCGCGAGCTGCCGTCGAGTTTTTCGACGAGCGACTGAACGGTGACGTGATCGGCTAGCGAGCCAAAGACGACGAGGGAGTTGTTGTCCTTGTCGACGCGAATCCGGGCTCCGGGCGAAAGGTCGCCGACATCGTTCAAGATCTCGGCCAGCGGTCCCGGGTTGAGCGTAGTCAGCCGATAGACCCGCATCCGGTCGAGGTTGCGGAGGATCTGCCCGTCCGCCTCTGGGGGGACATCCAGAGCCTTGACCGTCTGTTCGATGATCTCCATTTTGTCGGGCGGGGCATGGGCCAGAATGCTGTTCTCACGCGAGTTGACGATCAGTCGGGCCTCGCCCGGTTTCTGGGCACCGCCGCCACCCGCGTGCTGCATCTGCTGCTGCATTTGCTGTTGCATCTGCTGCATCATCTGCTGCATGCCGTTCATGTTGCCGCCACCACCGCCGCCGCCCTTCTCCTTGATCTCGATCCCGAGGATTCCCATCAGTAACCGCACGACTTCATCGGCCCGCACATGCTCCAGTTTGAACTCCCGGACCAGGGATTGATTCGACTCCTTATTCGCTTGCTCATCATTGAGTAATTTGATGATGTCTTTGAGGTTCGTCACGGCGTCCATCGCCTCGAGTCGGTTCACCGATTTGATCGCCGAGAGCTTGCCGTTGGGGCTCATCATGGGGGCGAGTTGAGTGGCGGCTTCCTCGGCGATAATCCAGTCGAGGGGGAGCGAGAGTTTGACGAACTCGTGGGGCATCCGCGTTTCGAGCTCGGCGACAGTGACCCGCGGAACGATGCCGGGATTGATCGTCTTGACGTTCACGACGGTGAAGACTTCATCGTCGAGGAGCAGCGTGTACCCCCGCGCGAGAAGATGCCGGTTCAAGAGATCGCGGGCCTCCTCGGGGGTGTACCGCCGCTGCGTGTGCAGGTTCAGGTAGTCTCCGGGAAGTTCCTGCCAATCAAGGCTCTTCCCCGACACCGACGCCAGCCAGTCGAGGACCGGTGGCCAGAGCGAACCCTGAAAGTGAAAGGCAACCTTACCGTCCTCGCCCAGAGGGATCTCGATTTTTTGATTGGCTTCGGGGGTTGTCAGATACTCACTGCGGCGGATGATCTTGACGGCCGGCTCAGCCGGTTTCGCGTTCGGGTCAAGCGGTTTCCCGTCGGGGCCTTTCGGAGCATTGGGATCAACCGGCGCGCCGCCCATCGGATTGCCCGGGACAACGCCCGGTGGCATTGATGGAACATTCATCGTCCGCTGGGCCCATAGCGACGTTGCAATCCAAAAGAAAAAAACGAACCCCAGACCCACTGCAAAATGGGGAATCCGGATCGACCTGGAACTTGATCGCAGCATTCTCAGTCCTCAAGATCACCCGCAAAATCCCACCATCCGGAACAACCCCATCCGGGCAGGCTGAGCCTGCGGGAATGATACGATATCACTTCGACCAGATGCGAATGGGAAACTGGGCGAGGGGGAAAAACGTTAGTTTTCCTCACCAAGTGGCTGATGTTCCAGTAGAACGGCCCCTTTAGGCCGTTCTGCGGCAATCGGGTCACGTGGGCTTTAGTACACTCGCAAACATGATCTTCCGGGAAAGCCCACGCGACTTCCGACACTCCGCGCTGAAGCCGACAGGGCCTGACCCGCCTGACCCTGTCGCGTTGAGAGCGAAGTGTCTTATTTCTTCTGGGGCTGCTGGCCCTGTTTCGGCTTGACTGCTTTCTCCTTCACGAACGTCGGATCGCGGACGCGGAGCGACTTCACGGCGACTTTTCGCGGTCCATAGCGCGTGTCATAGGTCCCCAGGAAGATCTCACCCGGCGTGTAGTTGTCGAGCGGGAACTCTTTTGCGATCACGGTCTCGCCGACCGTCAGATTCAATTGTTGATTGACGATCGACATGCGGAGCGGTTGCTCCCCGCGCCACTCGTACTTCTTGATGTCCTGGTTGGTGTCGGGGATCGCCTTGGAAGCACTGTACTCCGTGAAAAACCACGGACTCGGGCTATCGCGGAGGACGAAGTTGGAGAGCGAGTAGCCATGCTCCTGGTTCCAGCCAAAGAGCAGGAACCACCCGCCAGTCCCCTCCTGGGTGACGAGCCCCTCCAGTTCGAACTGGTCAGCAGCGGTCAATCGGAGCAGAGCATTCTTCTCCGCGACGACGGTCACCACGCCCTGAGAGATGCCCCATGTTCCATCGGCGTGGAATTCGCCCAGGCCAAACGGATGGCCTTCCATCGCGCCCGTCAGGGTGAACTTCGGGATCGATTGGAGCGGCCCTTTCTCGGGGAACGGCATGACCTCGGGCCGACTCCGACCGGCCTTGTATAGCACCGTCCACTGATCATTCAGGGTGATCTCCAATGGGGCTGAGACGACCGCCGCTTCCCCCGGCGGTTCCGGTGGCTCTTCGCCCGGAGCGGGAGCGGGATCGTCCGCCACGAGCGTCAGCGAGAGCAAGCTGCCGAGGATGAATAGACCACCGGCGATGATGGATCGCCCCGAAGTCGGCGCGATCTGATGAATGACTCGAACCCAGGTGTTCACGACTTTTCTCCTTCGGGCTTCAACGTGGCGACCACTGGCGTCGTCACCACCGATGCTGTTTCCAGCGCGGCAGACGGCCCATTCGGCGGAGGGGCTGGACTGGTCGTTACCGCCTCGTCCGTACCGCCCAGTTCGAGCGAGAACTTCTCGCGCGACAGCGCAAACAACTCGGTATTAAAGATGGTGACCAAGGCATACAAGCACGAAGCCACGATCGGGCCAATGAAGACCCCCCACAGCCCGAGAGCCTGAATCCCTCCCAGCACACTCACGAATGCCAGCAGCGGGTGCAGCTTAATGTCGCTGTTCAAGACATAGGCCCGGACCACGTTATCGAGCATTCCCACGACGACGATCCCGTACAGCGTCAGCAGTGTTCCCTGAACCCAGTGCCCACTCGCGAACAGGCCGATCGCAAACGGCCCCCACACGATCCACGCACCCGCGAGCGGAATCAGCGAGAAGATGGTCGAGAGCAACAGGAGCGCGAATAGATTGCCAAACCCACAAACTTCCAGAGCCAATGTCGTCGCGATCCCTTGCGCGATGGCGGCCACGAATGTCGCCAGCACGACGCTCCGAACCGACTTGGCAAAGGTCTCCAGCAGGGTCCGTTGATACTCGATGTGGACCGGGATCAAAGCCTCCGCCGCCGTGATCAACTCCGGCCCCTCGGCCAGAAAGTAATAAAGGGCGATCATGTAGATCGTCAGTCCCAGCATCACCGAAACGGTCGTCGACAGAAGCATCCCGATGATGTCGACCGTCGTCCCGACCGTCTTTCCCAGAACGCCAAACGAGTCGGACGAGGTCAACATCCCCAGCGACTTGTCGCCCAACTGTGTGAACGATTCCCGCAACTTATCGCGCACCAGCAAGGTCGCCTGAGCCGGGTCGGTCCGGCGATCGATGGGCAAGAAACCATTCGCGAAGGTCACCGACTTAGTGATTAAATCATCGGTCTGCAAGCGGACCGAAGCCCCCGCCTTGCGCAAAAAGTCCTCGTCGCCCACGGTCCGGGAGAGTGTGTAGAGTTCCAGACTGGCAAGCAGAATCGCCACCGTCGCTGGCAGTAAGATGGCCCCCATAATTCCGGCGGTCACAACACCAGCGGCGACTCGGACGCGGCCCTTGAACCGGATTATCAAGTTGCGAAACCAGGGTTGGACCAGGATCGCCGTGACCCCCGCCAGAAACAGCGGCATCACAAAGGGCGCCAGAACTCGAAAAAACGTCAGCCCCAAAACCACAATCAATGTGGAAAGAACCGAGAGAGAGATGATACGCGCCATGCGGCTCGGCCCGAAGGGGATGCTGCCTGCTGAAAGCGAACGCTTCCGATTCAGTCTATTCTGTCGCTTGAGACGACAGGTTCCAATCGTTCATGCAGGAAATGTTTCCGGGGGATCGGCTTCCAGCCTGTCGTCTTCAAACGCCTGGGGCATCTGAACTCGTGTTTCTGACTCTTGCGCGCCGCGGGTTCTAGCGAACGGACGATAAGAAGAATCGCTGGTCCAGTGTTGACGCCGCACAAGGGTGTCAAGACAGTGTGAAGGTGAGTGCTCTGTCAACGCTGAGACTGGCTGTCGGGGAGAACTTACTCCGGAGGTCAGGGGGAACTGCCCGAGGGAGAGGCATTCAGCCTGTCATCTTCCGTCAAAAGACAGGCTGGAAGCCTATCCCACGGGGAACCGCCGGTGGGTCTCGAACCGATCCTGTCCAAATTGAGCTGCTTCTCATGAAGTTCATTGTCGGCCTCGGCAATCCTGGTTCGCGCTACGCGGGGACGCGGCATAACGTCGGGTATGACGTGTTGCAGGTTCTTGGACGAAGGCTTTCGGTCGATCGCTGGCGATCGCAGTACGAGGCCGACATCGCCGATGGCTTGATCGGTGGGGAAAAGGTGTTGCTCGTGGCTCCCACGACGTACATGAACCTGAGTGGGCGGGCGGTGAAGTCACACCTGGGATTTCATCAGGGCGAGGCCGGGGATGTGCTGGTGATTTGTGATGACCTGAATCTGCCCAGTGGCAAGCTGCGGCTTCGAGCCAGTGGGTCGGCGGGCGGGCAGAAGGGGCTTCAGAACATCGTGGAGCTACTCGGGACACCGCAGGTCGCCCGACTGCGAATTGGAATCGGTCGGCCCTTGGCTCCGATCGATCCGTCGGATTATGTACTCGGAAAGTTTAGCAGCGAAGAGAAGCCGCTGATCGAGGCTGCGGTGCTGCAAGCGGCGGAAGCGGTCGAGGTCTGGGTGTCGCATGGGATCGCCGCTGCGATGAACAAGTACAACGTGAATGAGGCCGCCTCGTAGTGGGTCTGGTTTGTGACCGCGGAGTGGTCGTTGTCGTGATCCCAGTGAAAAACCACACTCAAACGGGCCGATTGGCGAAAACTTTGGGATTTTGCGTGTATTTTCAGGTTTTTTGCCCCCGCTGCTGATTGACAAGCGGAAATCCTAGCGTTTTACTGCACTCTGTTCACTGCTCGTGCAGTGTCAACCCCGCGCCATACCTAAGGAGCAACCATGGCCAAAGCCGCCGCCGCCGCCGCAAAACCGAAGCCGATGTCGAAGTCCGAAGTCGTCACCTCGCTCGCCGAGACGACCGGATTGGGCAAGAAGGAAGTCATCTCCGTCTTGGATGGTCTGGAAGGTCTGATCGCAACGAGCCTTGGTAAGAAGGGGCCGGGAGTCTTCGCCCTGCCCGGTCTGATCAAGATTCAGGTCCAGACCAAGAACGCCACCCCCGCCAAGGAAGGGATCAATCCCCGGACCGGCGAGAAGATCACCATCAAGGCCAAGCCCTCCCGCAAGGTGGTCAAGGTTCGCGCCCTCAAGAAGCTCAAGGAAATGATCTAGTGGTCCCGAGGCCGGGGGATTGCCTCCTGGTTCTCGTATCAACCGCCTGCTCATCGGCTCCCCGGATTCGTCCGGGGAGTTTTTTTATGGGGGTATTGTCGGGGAGTGGGCAGCCCACCTCGA
>JAYSVZ010000191.1:0-6744 GCA_043718305.1 Planctomycetota bacterium
GAGATCGTCGTCTGGTACAACATGGACCGGCGGCAAGAACGCTGGATGAGTTCCCTGTTCGCGGGAAGCGATGCCCCCTGCATCCACACCATTCGCAGCTTCGAAGAATCACTGCTCGGGGCGATGCTCGGGGATGAATCTGATCGCGGAAAACGCGTGACGATGCGGACCGCCAGTCCCGGTTCGCGAGGCTTTGCCGAGCAGATCCTCGGCATCCGCGACATGGAGGAGGCCCCCGCCGAATGGCAGGAGTTCCTCGGCCAAAGCGAGGCCAAGGTGATGGTGGCCACCTTCCGGGCCGACCAGCCGGTGATGGCTTTTCTGAATGAGAAACACGACTTACAGGCGACCTTTGAAGACCTCCGCAAGACGGGCGTGGTCCCCTCCGGTTTCCAGCGGCTGATCGACAATCACTTCGACGAGAGCGACACCGGTCGACACGAGATTCTGCTCAACCGCGAACACCGGCTGGTCGGGCGGGCCTTGTCCCAACGCACGGGAACACCGCTGGCCAGCGTGCTGCGACTCCTGGTGATCAACGCCCTGAACAACGCGGGGGCGGCTGTGAAGCGCGAGGCGCACCGCGAGATGATGGACGACCTCGACTGGATCGCCGAGGCGCTGTGGGGCCGGAACTGAACGCGAGTTGAATCATCTTCCAGAGACTCCTTATGAATGTCGACCGACCGTTGAAACCTGATTGGGTCCACCTGCCCCGATGGCTCCAGGGGATGATTGCCCCCACGATGTTCTTGTGGCTGTACACGTTCGTGTTCGGCATTGGGTCGGTGATCGGACCCGGCGGCATGTCGCCGCGAGCGGAGTTGGTGTCGAGCGTGGCCTTGCCACTGGTCATCGCGGCATGGGTCATGGCCGATGCTCGCAAGCGGGGCGTACGGCTTTGCTATGATTTCGACTCCTTCGTTTTCCTCGGCTGGCCAGTCGTTGTGCCGGTCTATCTGTTCCAGACCAGGGGCTTCCGGGCCTTTCTCACGTTGCTCTGTTTTGTCGGCATCTGGCTCATGGCCGCACTCACCGCTAGTTTGGTATTCGTTATCCAAGAGGTTGCGTGATGATAAGCCGGGGTAAGGCCCCTATTGGACTCACGCCAAACGCTCGATATCGAACGACCAACCGTATTATTTCCAGGACCGACAGCGAGCGGGCGGCCGGTGACATCCCCGTGACACGCTGCACTCCCGAATCATGGCGGCTCGTCACCCCTGAATAACCCTCCAAACTCACTCGTCGCGAACAGAGCGGATTTGGTTATTAGCGAGCGTGGAACGCGGTTCAATGATTTGAGAATGCCGAGCGATCCCCTTCAAGCTACACGGTCGCTCCCCCGGTGGTGTATCCTGCGAACGATTCCTCCCCAGGCCCCCTTCATGCCCGCCCCCGCCGTCGACAAGTCCGGTCACCGCATCCGCCAAATGTTTGGCGCGATCGCGGGTTGGTACGACTTTCTGAATCACTTTCTATCGCTCGGCATCGATATCTGGTGGCGCAACAAAACGGTCGAGACCGTTCCCCCGGAAGGGACAGCTCCGATCCTTGATGTCTGCACCGGGACCGGCGATCTGGCGATTGCCTATTGGCACGCTGGAGGCAAGAAGATTGCTGTCACCGGGTCCGACTTCACACCTGAAATGCTGGCCCGGGCCCAGGAGAAAGGGCGACGCGCTCGAACCGCGAGCGAGTCGGCTGACCTGACGTTCGTCGAAGCCGATACCACGCAATTGCCGTTTCCGGCGGAGACCTTTCAGATCGTCTCGGTGGCCTTCGGAATCCGAAATGTTACCGACTACCGGGCCGGAGTTCGCGAGATGATCCGCGTCTGTCAGCCCGGCGGACGGGTCGCGATCCTGGAGTTTTCCCGTCCGACCAACAGCCTTCTGGGAAAGTTTTATCTCTTTTATTTTCGCCAGGTTCTGCCGCGACTCGGGCAGCTTTTCTCTCGCAACGACCAGTCCGCTTACCACTATTTACCGGCCTCGGTGCTTCAGTTCCCCAGCGGGGAAGAGTTCGTCCAGGAACTCAGTGCCTGTGGGCTCACCGAGGTCAAGAGCCGCCCGATGACCTTTGGGATTTGTACGCTGTATTATGGGGTTAAGCCCGGTTAAGCCGGGGTCTAGCGTCGATTGATGCGGCTAGTCCGCCACAGCGGAAGTCCCACATCACCAAGGCCAAAGTCCGAATCGCAATTCACACTCGTCCCAGGAACGCCCCCTGCTTTCGCCCTGAAAGGGCACCGACAAATCAGCCCAGGGCCACGCCGGCAACGCCCTGGGAATCGAGTCCGCCTTGCTCGCCAAGCCCTGAAAGGGCGGCACATTGCGAAGCCCAGCCCGCCCAACCCCTGTTTCGCCCTTTCAGGGCTGAGAATGTGACGACAACTCCGAGACCTGGGGCGGCGCTCCCGCTGGTCGCTTTGCCCCAGGCTGATTTGTGGCTGCCCCGTTGGGGCGGAGGAGTGAGGCTTGGGTGACGATCGCGTCGGGTGATGCGTTAATTTCGCAGGGGCGAACTAGAGCCTGAACGGACGACGGAAAACGGATCGCCTCTCGGTTGCGGCGGGGCGAATCCTCGGATTTTGGAACTTGGGGCGTTCTCTCTTTCCCGGCACCGAACCTGCCGATACGATACGCCGTCCTCTTGGTAGAGGAAGCGCCCAGGTTCTATTGATTCCGCCAGTTTGGGTGCCATGTGTCGCTGTCTGAGGGTCCGGGCGGGGGACTTTTCAGGCGATTCCCAGTGTTTTGAGAGGGTCACACCATGACTGAGCCGACCGAGCCATCGCAGCGGCGAATGGTCTAACGGCGACCAGTCGCACGCTGCGTGAAACCCTGAAAGATTGCCGTTCCGCTTCGTGGCATTTGCCCGAACGTGATTTGCCTCCGAGAGTTACGGATGGCGAGTCGCTGTTCCTCCCCAGAGGTCTTCACCTCGGGTGGGGAGTCACCCGTTTCCATCACGGACAAAGTGTTTCCCGAGCGGGCCGCACTTCTGTTCATCTCCACAGTTCAGTAGCAGACCCATGGACCTTCAGCACATCCGCAATCTGGGCATCTCGGCCCATATCGACTCGGGCAAAACGACCCTCAGCGAACGCATCCTGTATTACTCCGGCCGCATCCACAAAATGGAAGAAGTCAAGGGGGACGGTGACGGCGCCACCATGGACTTCATGGACCTCGAAAAAGAACGCGGCATCACCATCACCAGCGCCGCGACGCAGGTCACCTGGGGCGCGACCAAGGTCGACGGCACGGTGGAAGACTACACCGTCAATCTGATCGACACCCCCGGCCACGTCGACTTCACCGTGGAAGTGGAACGCTCGCTCCGCGTCCTGGACGGTGCGATCCTTGTGCTGTGCTCCGTGGGTGGTGTCCAGTCGCAGTCGCTGACCGTCGACCGCCAGATGAAGCGCTACAAGGTGCCCCGCATCGGGTTCGTCAACAAGATGGACCGCACCGGAGCCAACTTCTTCAGCGTCGTGAAGCAGGTCAAGGACAAGCTGCACGTCACGCCGGTGGTTCTCCAGATTCCAATCGGATCGGGTCCGAGCTTTGAAGGTGTGATCGATCTCATCCAGATGCGAGCGATCTACTACGAAGGCAAAAAGGGGATGGATGTCGTCTTCAAGCCGATCCCGGAAGACTACCTCGACGAGGCCAAGACGCATCGCGCGGCGATGCTCGAAGCCTTGTCGATGTACGATGACGAACTGATGGCCTCGATCCTCGAAGAGACCGAATTCCCCGCCGAGAAGCTGGTCCCGGTCATCCGCAAAGCGACGCTCTCTCACGAGATTACGCCGATGATGTGCGGTTCGGCCTTCAAGGACAAGGGCGTACAAACGCTGCTCGACGCAGTCGCCTCCTACCTGCCCAGCCCGCTGGACCGGACCGTGACGGCCATCGATAACGACAAGACGGAAGCCGCTCGCAAGAAGGGGGACATCCAGGCCGATGAGTTCATTCGGATCAACCTGACTCCCGATCCGACCAAGCCCGCCATCGGCATGGCCTTCAAAACGGTCGTCGAGCAGTTCGGTCAGTTGACCTACACCCGCATGTACCAGGGGACGTTCAAGAAGGGCGAAACCTACACCAACACCCGTACGGGCAAGGCTGTGCGGTTTGGTCGTCTGGTCCGTCTGCATGCCGATGAACGCCAGGACATCGACTCTGCCGAGGGCGGCGATATCATCGCCATCGTCGGTGTCGATTGTGCGACGGGGGATACCTTCGTCGGGCCGGGCCTCGAATCGATGTCCTTGGAAAAGATCTTCGCCGCTGAGCCTGTCATCCGGCTGTCGATTGAACCGGCCAACCGGGACAACGCCAGCAATCTGAGCAAGGCCCTGGAACGCTTCCGCCGGGAAGACCCCACGTTCCACGTGATGAGCGATCCGGAAACGGGCGAAACGCTGATCGCGGGGATGGGCCAGTTGCACCTGGAAATCTACGTCGAACGCATCAAGCGGGAGTACAAGTGCGAGACGAAGGTCGGTCAGCCGAAGGTGGCTTACAAGGAGACCCCGACGAAGGTCGTCGAGTTCAACTACAAGCACAAGAAGCAGACCGGGGGTTCGGGACAATACGCCCACATCGTGGGCAAGATTTTCCCGCTCCCCGAAGACAACACGAAGAACTACGAGTTCTTCAACAAGATCACGCAGGGCAAGATTCCCGGGCAGTTCATTCCGCCCGTCGATGATGGCTTCCAGCGGGCCTTGGTGAAGGGGCCCCTGTGCGAGTGCGAAGTGGTGCGGGTCGGCGCAGAAATCGTCGACGGTGGTTACCACGATGTCGACTCCTCGGAACGCTCGTTCGAAACCTGCGGCTGGCACGTCATGCGTGACAGCCTGCAGATCGCGGACATGGCGCTCCTCGAGCCGATCATGAAGCTCGAAATCGAAGTCCCCGAAGAGTACCAGGGGCCAGTCACTGGTCACTTGTCCTCGAAACGCGGTGTGATTGGCCAGACCGGGACCAACCTCGGTGTGGCCGTCATTAACGCCGAAGTCCCGCTGGCCAACATGTTCGACTACGCCAATGAACTGCGGTCAATGACCCAGGGCAAGGGCGGCTTCAGCATGGAGTTCGCGTTCTACCAAAAGGTGCCCAAGAGCATCCAGGAAGAAGTCGTCGAACGCCGCCGCAAGGAAAAGGCCGAGAAGGCCAAGGGCTAAGCGGAAGCTGTCAGCCGACAGCTTTCAGCAGTCAGTCAGAACAGCCCAGGGACGCCCGCGAGGTGCGTCCCTGGTTTTTTTTGTAGGTGGCTTTGACTGCCGTTCGTTATCAGCCGGCAGAACCGCTCTGTGCCCAAAAACAGCCCTGCAGTGATCCTAAATAGAATCGCCTCGAATGGCATCTGGCCCACGAAATCTCTGTCCGCAAAGCGACCGGGCCACTGACCAGTAACATCTTCCCCCGCTGATCGAATATATTATTCCAGAGCTTTCTGCCAATGAGTGACGACGCCGTCGATGACCGAAGATGATGAATTGATGATTCGGCTGCAAGAGGGGGATGACTCCGCTCTCGGCGAGATCGTCGACCGTTTCGAGGGACCGCTCGTCGGTTTTTTCATTCGCAATACCCGTGATGTCCAGCTCTCCGAAGACTTGGCTCAGGAAACGTTTCTCAAGGTCTACCAGCAGTCCTGGGATTACTTGCCGCTGGGCAAGTTTCGCGGTTGGCTCTTTCGCATCGCTCGCAATCTCTTGATCGATGATGTTCGCAAGCGGACCAACGATGCTCTCGTGCGCGCGATCCGCCGTCCGCGAGATGCCGAAGATGATGTCCTGCAACGGATCGCAGCAGAGTTGAAGTCGGCTTCGGACCACGCCTCACAGCGTGAGATCACACGGATTGTGGAACAGGGGTTGCTGCACCTTCCCGAGGAGCAGCGCGAGGTGTTCACCTTGCACCATTACGGGGGGCTGACCCTGCCGGAAATCGCTCATATCATGGAGACGGCCCTCCCCACCTGCAAAAGTCGGTTGCGGCTCGCCAAGGAGAAGCTGGCCGACCATCTGCGCAGTGCGGGCGTCGAGCCGGATGAGATCCACGAGTCTCCTTCAATCAACTGAAACCGACTCTTTGACTGACGGCTGTCGCCGATGATCTTGCGACCCTCAGACTCGACGGGCCGCGATCGCGCGAGCTTTCCCCCCCACTCTGGCAAAGAGCAAGACCCCCGGTTCGGAACCGGGGAGGGGGAGCTTACGACGCACTTCTTCCGCTTCGATGCGGATGTGGCGGCATTTGATTTCGACCTGCCCAAACGGGGAGGTGCGGAACCAATCTCGGATGTCGCGCGTGTTGTTCGGCAGATCGGCCAGCACCTCGAAACCGCGAACGAATGGAGACACCACCAGTTCATCACCGGTCAGGTATTCCTCGGCATCATCGAGTCGGCCCAAGCCCAATGTCTCGGCGACCAAGTCGACCAGTCCCGCCCGAACGACGGCGGGATCGGGGTCATACAGATAACGTCCCAGCGGGCGGATGCGGGGGCGATAATCCCAGGGGTCACCGGCGATCGACGCGCCCTCGGGAAGCACCGTCACGCGAAACGGCTCGGGACGACGCAAACTTCCGAACCAGATCGTGGCTTCCTTGCACTCTCCGTTCAGACTGATCAGTTCGACCTCACAGCCGGGAAACTTGCCGCCAAAGTTGCTGGCAGGAGAAACCTTGATGGCCCCGCCGGAAGCTGTGGTGGTGAGTT
>JAYSVZ010000192.1:0-6726 GCA_043718305.1 Planctomycetota bacterium
AAGGCCGTCGGCATCACCAAGGATGTCGTCGAACGCCGCGTGGAAGAGCTGAAGGAATCGAACCCGATGCTCGGCTTCCGCGGTTGCCGTCTCGGCATCGTCTATGCCGAGATCACCGCGATGCAAGCTCGGGCGATCTTCGAAGCGGCAGCGGACCTGAAGAAGCAGGGCATTGATGTCCATCCGGAAGTCATGGTCCCACTGGTCAGCTATAAGAGCGAACTCGACCACCAGACGAAGATCATCCGCGACACCGCCGAGAAGGTCTTCGCCGAGAAGGGGGTCAAGGTCGACTACCAGGTCGGCACGATGATCGAAGTGCCTCGGGCTGCTCTCACCGCCGGTGAGATCGCCCAGACCGCTGAGTTCTTCAGCTTCGGCACCAACGACCTGACCCAGACGACCCTCGGCATGAGCCGCGACGACTACGGTTCCTTCATCCCGCAGTACCGCGAAAGCGACATCATCGGCGATGACCCGTTCCAGAAGATCGACCAGACCGGCGTCGGCCGCCTGATGAAGATCGCCTGCGAAGATGGCCGCGCCACCCGTGCCAAGCTCAAGCTCGGCATCTGCGGCGAACACGGCGGCGAACCCTCGTCCGTCATGTTCTGCCACAAACTCGGCCTCGACTACGTTAGCTGCTCCCCGTTCCGCATCCCCATCGCGAAACTGGCCGCCGCCCAGCAGGCCCTGGAGAGCTAACCGAGCTAACCCGTAGCAGAATTCGTAAGAATTCTGCCGTCCCGCTTCGTCCTTCCCTTTCCCGTCGGGAGAGGGAAGGACGAAGAATTCCCGACTCTACTGACTAACCGTTGAAGTACTCGACACTGTCGTAACAAGGGTTTTCGCGTCTGTTCAGGAGGACACATGTCCAAAGAACTCACTTGGCGTAAGGACATAGAGAAAGTCCTCAGCGAAGCGGCTGGGGCGGTGCATTACGACGACATTACTGACGCGATTGTTACACAAAAAATGCGGACGAACCTGGTAGCGCCTTGCCGCTCTCAAAAGTGTCATTCCAACCCACTCTAGCTAATACAGCGGCGGGCGGCCCAATTGCCGCCGAATCACGGCCCATTGACCTCCGTGCATCAGCCAGTGGCTCCCTTGTAGTGAGAACGCAGCGGCGTACGTCGAGGCATAACTGTGGTATGGCTCAGGTGTCGTGCGATCGAGGTCTGCGTCGCTCAGACTGGCGAGCGCCGCCAGGGTGGCGGCCCGCTGGGTGCGGTAGGCTGCCAGCAATTCTTCTTTGGAACAGAATTGCGACGGGTCATCGTTCCCAGCAGTGCTGGCGTTGTATCGCTCGGCGAATCCCACCGGCAGGGCTGGCATCGCCCCCGGGATGCAGCCGTTGACGATCTCATGCTCGGACTTGATCAGATGACCCAGTTGCCAATTGATAGGGTTGGCCCCCGCCGCTGGTCGATGGAACAGTTCCGACTCGGTCAGATCACCGAGGTAGCCCAGTCCCACAAACTCGGCCATGTCGAGGCCGATCCGCAGTGCCGATCGTGAGTCCATCGTTCCGTTCTCCGTGAATGCAGTGTGGACCAACGAGTGCCCCCGCCACGCTCAGACTCGGGGTTGGAGTCCAGGCTTTAGCCTGTCCGGAACAGCCTAAAGGCGCCTAAAGGCTGGACTCCAACCCCGGGCTTTAGAGCATTCCACGATTGGGTGTGCGCCCGCGTAGCTTGGACCCCTCGGTCCAGGCCGAACGGACCTGGAAGTCCGTTCTACTTTTCGGCGCACATGCAATCGTGGAATGCTCTAGTGTGGACGAGGCACTCGGGATGAATGCCATGAATACATGGCAACACGGGCCACCGTCAAGCAGCCCGGTCCTTGCTCTCTATTTATTCCCAGCGCGGTCTGGAATGCTGCCTTGTTCCGGCCCCCCCCGGGGGAGAGGGGAGCAAGCAGGTGTAAAGACCGGGGCGGAACCTGCTCTAACGAGATACGATCCCCGACCTCGATCCCAACATCAGCACAGCCAGCGGCATCGTGAGCACTGCGCTCAACAACGGGCGAGCGAGTCGGCTCGCCTCCCAGTTCGTTTGAAGGAGTCCCACCTCCAGGAGTGGCGGTACGAGCAACCACCCCAATGTTGCCAAGAAGACGACAGCGATCGGCAGCCGGGACAACTCTGGCCTTTGCGATTCCCAGCTTCCCAGCCCCCAGGCCACAAGCAGACCGGCGAACAGGCTTGATCCCAACTGGCTCCGTTGTCCGGCATCGAGCAGTAAGCCCATCAATCCGCCCGCAAGAACACCGAATCGGTGATGGACCGAGGCCAGCCCGATCACCCAGAGGGCTGTCGCACTGGGAGCGGCTGTCAGGCTTCCGGCGATCGTGGTGTCCCAGACGATGGTCAGGTAGGCGGTGCTTAGCCAGAAGAGGCCCTTAGCGAACATGGCCCGCCTCCTGTTCGGCGAGTTGTTCTTGAGTCCGCTGCGGAGCTGCGCGAAGCTCCAGGACTAGCACCTTGCCCGGCGGATCGCCGGTAAACCGAGGGGCGACCGTGATCGACCACTCACTCGCTCCAGCTTCCAGTTCGGCATCGGTGATGATGCCGTAATAGAGGGGCGCGGAGAGAGCGACGCCGTGGACCGGCGTGAAGACCAGGTCACCGACCGACACCGGTTCGGTCCCATCGACGTGCAGGAGTTGGCAACCGGTCCCCGTCCCGGCAATCACCCCTTCGGCTCCGAGGACGACCTCGTTGTCGATGATCCGGACGATTTGGGCCTGACCGCGATACTTGGCGTCGGTCACACGTTCGATGGTACTGGTCAGGCGGCTCGCCTGGGCGACGCGACCGATGACGGTCCGCCCGGCGAGCAGGAGCTGGTCAGCGGCAATGCCTGTGGTGGTGCCTTGATCGATGGTGGAGGTGCCGGGGGCCAAGACCAAGTCGCTGATGGCGATCCCATCGGAAGTCCCACCGCGCACGATTGGCAAGGGGGTTTCGGACTGGCCGGGATGCTCCCAGGCAATGACCGTGGCCTGCCGTAATGTCGGAGAGATGAGAGCGGCGGGCCTCGTCGCTGTGGTCCATAAGGGAACATCGCGTGTCGCGGCCAACTCGGTGCGAAGCGTCGCAGCTTGAGCCTGCCAGAAACGGGCTTGGCGTTCCCAGTCATCGTTGTTGACCGGGGCATTGTCAGCAGACAGCGATGCCACAACGCACTGCCCCGGAGCCAGCAAATCGCGAATCGCTCCTTGTAACCGATAGCGCAGCCCCTCGGGCAGAGCCACACTGATCAGGCCGATCAGTGCGACCGCGACGATCCCCCAAGGATGTGGTCCGGTCCGATCAGCGGCCATCGGTCACAAGACTTTCCCGCCAAAGGTCGAAATGTTCCAGACAGATCAGCGCCCCTCGAATCACGGTCCGCTCTGGATCATGATCGAGCCGCACCGGAACACCGATCTGCTCCTTCAAATACTGATCGATTCCTCGCAACTGAGCCGAGCCACCAGTGAGCACGATTCCGGTGTCAGCCAGGTCGGCTACGAGTTGCGGATGGCACCTTTCGACGACACGGCGGATTGTTTGGGCAATCGATTGCAGGGGCTCATCCAAAGCTGCGCGGACATCTTCACTCGTTACGACGAGTTTGCGAGCGACGCCGCTGATCGTATCGAGGCCGCGAATCTCCAACGACAACTCCCGGTCGAGGGGGACTGCACTGCCAATGTCGATCTTGAGTTGTTCGGCGGTGGCCGGGCTGATGCGGAGAGCGTGCCGGCGTCGAAGCGATTCCATGATCGCTCCGTCGAGGTGGTCTCCCGCCAGTCGCAACGTTTCACCCGCGACCTCATCGCCGAGGGACAGAACCGCGACCTGCGTCGTTCCGCCGCCCAGGTCGCAGACCATGCTGGCCAGCGGCTCCGAGATGGGCAGCCCAGCCCCGATGCACGCGGCCTTGGTGACCGGTAGCAAGAAGACCCGCCCCGCCCCCGCTCGTTCCACACTCGTAAAGACCGCTCGCCGCTCGACAGGCGACAGCCCCGAGGGGACAGTCACCACGACGCGAGGCCGCCCGTTGGGATTGCGCAGAGCCTTTTTAAAGAAGTAGGCCAGCATCGCCTCGCAGAGTTCAAAATCCGTGATCGCCCCATTGCGAATCGGCTGAACCGCACTGATAGACTCGGGGGTCCGTCCGAGCATTTGCTTGGC
Source organism: Planctomycetota bacterium (assembly GCA_043718305.1). Classification (GTDB taxonomy): domain Bacteria; phylum Planctomycetota; class Planctomycetia; order Planctomycetales; family Planctomycetaceae; genus TH-plancto1. The sequence goes on from JAYSVZ010000192.1 coordinate 4,187, forward strand.
TAAGGTGCCAACACAAGTTCCCCGTCCAAGAATACGACGGCTTCCGGTTTCCAGAGCAATGACCGACGGTTCTTCAAGTATGACGCCCCGCCCGGGAGTCGCCAGCAAGGTGCTGGTCGTCCCCAAGTCGAGCGCCACATCGGGCGTCAGCCAGCGGCGAAATCGGTGGAACATCCGTGTCCCGAAGCCTTTCGGTGAGTGAATCAACGGGGGTTGTACGCCATCGGCAGAATATGCCGCAAGAGGGGTTCCCTGCCGCCGGACGACTCCCGAAACATTGTCGAGGATGTCAGAGCGTTAGGGCGCACAGTATCCTACCAAGGTGTTCGATGGTCACATCGCAGGCACGTCCCCCTGCGAGACATCCGTCGCCCCGAACCCACCAGCAGCCACACTCCATGCCACCCCTTCGAATGGCGGTCCTGATCTCCGGCGGCGGCAGCACACTGCTGAACCTGCTCGACACGATTGCGGCGGACCAACTTTCCGCGACGGTCGAACTGGTGATCGCTAGCCGTCCTTGTGCGGGCATTGAACGCTCGCTCGCTCGCGGTCATGCATGCGAGATCGTCTCGCCGAAACGGTTCGCCAATGTCACTGCCTTCAGTGCCGAGATCTTTGCGCGTTGCCGCCCAGTTCGAATTGACCTCGTAATCCTCGGCGGGTTCCTCTCCCGCATCGAAGTGCCCGCCGATTACGAAGGGCGAGTGATGAACATCCACCCGTCCTTGATCCCCGCCTTCTGCGGTCACGGGATGTATGGTCACCATGTTCACGAGGCGGTTCTCGCTCGGGGATGCAAGCTCTCCGGCTGTACGGTTCATCTGGTCGACAACGAATACGACCACGGGCCGATCCTCGTCCAGAGAGCGGTCCCGGTGCTGGATGATGACACGCCCGACACACTGGCGAAGCGCGTCTTCGGGGCCGAGTGCGAGGCTTACCCGGAGGCGATTCGGTTGTATGCCAAGCGAAGCTCAGTTCGTTGACGGCCTCGCCTGAAGAGGGTGGAATGACTTCAATGACGTTGCAATCCGATGGTAAACAACCCTTGACTAACAGCCTTCTTTAGGAAAGATTTCTTTACCAGCCACTCCCATTAGTCAAGAAGGCTTTCCCAGCCATGCCGCGCACGACGGGCACCTATCAGAAGCAAATCATCGGCGGTGAGATCGTGCGGGCGTTTGTGCCCTACCCGCTACCACCGGTGAAGCCTGCCGTCGTGATCGACAGCGATCTGACGGGCCGCCTGATTGCAGCCACGATTGGCATTGAGCGGCTGGCGGTCGCCTCGACAACGGTTCCGAGTCTCACGTGGTTCCTCTATGGCTTCGTGCGGAAGGAAGCTGTCATCTCTTCGCAGATCGAAGGGACGCAAGCCACGCTCGAAGATGTGGCCCAGTTCGAAGCGACAAAAAGCTCGGAGCGTATGGATGATGTCGAGGAGATCTGCAACTACGTCGCCGCTCTTAAATACGCCCGCCAGGAAATCCGCCGACCACAGGGACTCCCGATTTGCAGCCGACTGCTGTGCCAAGTTCACAAGCGACTGATGCGCGGTGTGCGCGGTGCGGACAAGCTTCCAGGAACGATTCGGACCTCGCAACACTGGATCGGAGGAACGCGTCCCGGAAATGCCTTATTCGTTCCGCCGCCCCCGGGCGAGGTCGCCGAAGCTCTCGCGAAGCTCGATCAGTGGCTGCATTCCCAGGACAAGCTCCCACCTCTGATCCGCGCTGCATTGGCGCACGTCCAGTTCGAAACGATCCATCCGTTCCTCGACGGGAATGGGCGGATCGGGCGACTGCTCATCACGCTGCTGGTGGAGCATTGGAAGTTACTGGACAGCCCCTTGCTCTATCTGAGCTTGGCCTTCAAGCGGCATCGGGAAGAGTATTACCGTCGCTTGGGTGCCGTGCGGACGGCTGGGGATTGGGAGGGGTGGCTCCGGTTCTTTCTCGATTGCGTGAAGGAGGCTGCCGACGATGCGGTCGAGGCTTCGCGAAAGATCTTCCATCTGCTCCACAAAGACCGACTCTCCGTGGCAGCCCATCCGGCAGCGACGTGATCAGCGGTCCGGCTATTCGATCTGCTGCCAGAGCATCCGATCGTCACACTGGCGATGGTGGTGAAGCTGCTCAAGACCACGAAGCCGACGGCGACCAAGGCGATTGAGGGACTGATCGCCAGCAAGGTTCTCAATGAGCGCACCGGTCGCATTCGGGATCGAGTCTATGGATACCAGAAGTATCTCACGCTGTTGTCGACGGACACCGAGTGGGAGTGATGGGAGAATTCGTCTTCGGTCGTTTAGCTCCATGATCGGCGTGTGACCTGAATCGGCTCCGACACCCCGTCGAGCTATTCGTTCAAATATGGGTTCACCAATCGGCCAGCCCTGTCTATGATCCCGCCAACATGCAACGAGTCTTCATCTCCGGGATCGGACTACTCTGTCCGCTCGGTCACGATCGGCGTACGGTTTGGAGCAAACTCCTGGCCGGGGAATCGGGTATTGCCCCCCTGATGGGGATCGATAC
>JAYSVZ010000193.1:0-6723 GCA_043718305.1 Planctomycetota bacterium
CCGAGTGGTTGTGTCTTAAGGCATCCGGCATCCGTATGTCTAGAGCTAGACACCCGGATTCTGACATCGAATGCGAAATTCCATGAATGGTTTTTGGCATTCGTACGATGCCCAAGTCGCCAGCTTCAGTGTTAGCCTCAGTGTGAGAGTTAGCTCCGCTTTGGATTTGCATCCCGGGGGCAGGCATCTTCGATGCAAGGCACAAGTTTGATATTGGGCCATCAAGGTTGGTTTCGTCGACTTATGGGACTTGTTATCGGATTTCGAGCTCTTGGTTTGGAGCCTACGGCCATCGGGCGGCATGGTCTGGGGTTTGACCCGTCCGGAAAATGAAGGCCGCTAAAACGAAGCGAAGCCGCCGTCCCGATTGGGTGGGGTCGCCGACCACGTGGGCAGGATGGGTTGATTTTCGATCAATTCGAGGGCGGCGGCGCCTAAGGCGAAAGCCCTGTCGTCGTGGCCGTTGGCCTTGTGGTCGATGCGCAGCCAGCCAGGACCGGACTGGTGTAGGAGCAGGCTGGCCAATTCGGTGGAGAGGTCGTTGCGGTGTGGACCTGGGATCGATCCGCAGTGATTGTAGTACGTAATTCGGCGTTCGATGATGAGCTGGCGAAGGCACATGGCGAGGCGATGGTTGTATTGGCTGCCCGCGAATTCGATTGGTTTGACGCGGGCGGTACGCGACAGTTCTTCGATGCATGTTTGCATTTGCCAAGGATCGACGATGAATGTGACGTCTTCGTAATTTAGCTGGACCTGCTCAAACCAGTGTTTCGCCCAGGATGTGGGGATTGGTCGATCGGGTGTTGGGGTGCCGACGTCCATTCGATCGACGATGATCGTGTTGCCATCGCGATGGCACAGCACGCCGACAGAGTTGTCGCGTCTTGAGCCGAAGTCGAGTGCGGCGACGTAGCTACGGCCGCGTACAGAGTGGCCTTGCATGCTGCCATTCACATCGATGCAAGAATCGGCCTCAGCGAGGCTGACGAAGTCACCATCCGAGTGCTGCCATTGGTTGAGCCACAGGCGGTTATAGATCGCTGGTGGGAGGATGGCCTTCTGCTCGTTGAGTGATTCTGCAGTGATCCAGGGTGCTTGTGGCCCGTTTAGCGATGAGAAGTGCCATCGATCGCTTGTCCGTGCGTGTTGCCTGATTTCGAATTGCCAGCCACGTCCGACGCCGGCGTTGGTTTGGACGGTGATGATGCATCGGGGTTTTTTGGCTGCGGCTGAGATGAGGGAGTACCACATGTCTTCTCCACGGCCGTCGGGCCAGTGTGTGAGTTCATCGCAGATGATGAAGTCCGGCAGGATGCCGTACGACGAGCCGACATCGGAAGAGATGAGTTGCAGCTCGCTACCGGTCTCGGTGTTACGTGCGCCGGTACGCGTCAGCTTGATGGTCTTGAACAGATCGACGTGGTTGGCTTTGAGTCGCTGAAGTGCGTCGATGATGAGTCCGGCTTGGTCTTGGTCTGCGGCGGCGGCGATGCCTCGGATGGGTTTCGTGCTCGTGATGAGCGGCCATGCGGCCGCTATGGTGATGTCGGTTGTTTTCGAGTGTCCACGTGGTCGCTCGATGTAGGCGCGGCGGATTGTTGTCTCGGTCTCGTTGACTAAGCTGGTCCACGCGGGTTGCATGGCTTGCCAGTCGGCTTTTTGCCAGGACTGAGCCGTCGGACAGAGGGTGTTTTGGAAGTCGGTCTGGTTCATGTGGCACCGGGCGGGGCGGGACTGGGCATAAAGCCGCGAATGGTTCCGCCCGTATTGATCGGGTGTGGGCAGTGGCCGCAGAAAGAGAGGCGGCTCTTGCGAGCCGCCTGTGTGTCATTCGTGGCTGAGAGTCACCTCGAAGGGACAGATCCAACTCCGGAGTTTGTCTTGGAGTTCGTTGTTCACCTCGATTGCCCATTCGGCTTTTCCGATTTTTGCTGTTTCGAGAGCAGCGATGATGATGAAGAGTTCGGTTTCGGTCAGTTCGATTTGCATTGTCTCTCTCCTAACAACCCCGCCGAAGTGGCTCTGGGACAACGGACATTAGCAGCGGCGTGGGGCAGTCCAGGTGGAGTCGCGGAGACGAGGACACTTCGCGGATTTTGCACGCGAGCCAACAGCGAGGACGTGGATTTCTCAAGCAAAATCCGCGAAGTGCCCGCAGTCCGCGAACTACCTTGACGGCCTCACGCCGCTGCTACACTAAAGTTGCCCAGTGCCCCCACGGCCAGTGGATTTATCATCGAGCTCTCTTGCTGCGGAGCAGCACTTAGGCGGCGGAGAGCGACGTGACAAATGGAGCGCCACGTGGCGCCGCCGCAATGTGATCGACCGTCATTGAACCGAAGGAATCGATGTCCGGGATCGGGCCGAGCGGGCGGGCACGGACGCCCGCCGAAGAAGCGAGGCAGGTGCCAAAGGCGGCGGGGCTGCGATCGATCCGATGCCGCGCTTCGCGCCATCGGATCGATTGCTGACCCGCCGCCGTGGATGGCACCAGACCTGACCCGCCCGAGATCGATGCGGGAGAACAAACATGACGTGATCGGGCGCGGGAAGTGGCGGTGCCGTTGCGATCGATCGGATTGCATCGCCACCGCGTTCGCAGACATGCCGCAGGCATCTGCGACGCGGTGGCGATGCGATCCGATCGATTGCAACACCAAAGGTCGCAGACCGACATAGCGGTTTCCCCCGGCCCTAAGCCGGGGGAAACATACATAATCTTGAGCGAGCCGCGAGCAAAGCGAGGCCCGCCGAAAGGCGGCATCGCGCTTCGCGATGGATGCGGCTGCTGTCGAGGGATTGTGCCGGAGGTACGACGGGACAAGCCCGGCCGGTTTCAAGGTGGTGCGCAAGCATCGGCCCGCCGCGGGCCGCGACGCCCTTGGGCCGCAGAGACCACATGGGTACGGGCCGATGTGAGGACGGGGGGCCGGGCGGGCCATAAGGGAATGTAGAGGGACCGCCCGGCCCCCCGCCCGGATCAGAGGCTCCCGTGATGGGATGGTGTGCGGCGAGTGACTGAAAGGCGGGGGGGCGGACCATGCCTGAAAGGATCATAGAGGGTCCGCCCCCCCGCCGTTGGAAGCGGGGCGGCGGTCCATGCCTCAAGGGGGATTAGAGGGACCGCCGCCCCGCTGGTGCTTGTGGTGGAGGACTTATTGTGTGGGTGGCTTAGAGGATTGAGCGGTGTTGAGCTCGGAGGGCGGCGTCCAATGGAATTCTCCATTGGCGTTGATGAAAGCTTCGATGCCACCGTCACTCTCGATCCAGCCCTTCCAGTCCTTCAATAGGTTTTTGCTGGCTGACTTGCTGTTGTAGAGATGGAGTTTCCAGGACGGTTTCTTCGCGTACTTGATGGCTGTCATACATTTCTCCCGAGGGCAGGATGAAGTTGAGTTGACAGAAGCGGCCGCCCTTTTGATCGAGGGAACAGAGGACCGCTTGGCTGTCTCTCAACCAATGGCAGATGGTTTCGTAGGAGGGGGTGATCTCATGTCTCATCGGATGAGCTTTGGTCGGATAAAGTCAGCGGGGAGTTTGATCGGTTTTGGGATGGGGGGCGTAGCCCCTGGGCGCAGCCTCTGTGAGGGGCGTAGCCCCTGTCAGCCCCTTGATCGGCATTGCCGATTTCGGCGTCGAGGTCGAGGAACACGGGTTCTGCTTGGAACCTTATGCGAATCTCATTCTTGATACGAGCGAGGCAGCGGGTGACGTGACCTTTCGGATGGCAGAATACCAGACCGATTTTGTCGAGGTTCCAGCCGCAGTTCTCTCGCAAGGCGAGCATGGCGAGGTAACGCCACTTTCGTTCGTCCTCATGCGCAAAGTGCTTTTGGATGAGGTTCCAGAAGAGATCGGCTCCTTGTCGAGGGAGGACGATTTTGACTTGGTGACGGTTACAAGTGCTCATTGATTATGATTGGCTCAGGGGCTGCATCCTTGCCCTGGTGATCCGCTTCGCAATCAGAATACAGGCGAAATCAGGGCTTCGCAAACAGGTCGCAAAACCCGCAAGTAACTACATCCGGATCGGCAGGCCGATCCGGATGAGTGTTTGCAGTGGTTTCGTGGTGATCTGGTCAGATGCTCAACCTTGCAAAGCGGATCTTGGGAGGCTCAAGCCGAAGGTGATGACCGCCTTTTGGATATCTCCGGTGTCGACCAAGTAAATGCGTGTGTTTTCGAGGCGGCGGTGACCGAGCAGCGTTTGCACGACGAACAGGTTTTTACCACTCGACTCCCAAGCTTGAGTGGCACACGTGCGACGGAGATCATGGAATCGGGCCGGTGCTACTTGGGCTTCGGTGCGGATTCGCTGCCACGAACGGCGCAAGTTTCTTTGATCCACTCGGCTGCCGTTTTCGGCTTGGAGCAGTGGCGCAGAAGGACCACGATGACGCAGAGCTCGGAGTTGTGCGACGAGGTTGGTCTCGATTGGGATTTCTCGTTTGACGCCGCCTTTGAGGGTGCGGATTTTGAGCCAGTGTTGTCCGTCTGTATCTTGTCGCAGATCGTTCCGGTTGGCGTTGCAGACCTCTTGAATCCGCAGGCCAGAGAGACCCAAGAGTACACCACACGCATCGCGTCGAGCAGTGAGAGTGCCAGTATCCAAGATCGTTCGCACATTTTGACAGATCCTTTCGATCTCGTCGGTCTTCAGTGAGCGGGGCATATTGCCCTCCTTTCAATCGAAAGGTCAGGCGTTGGCTATTTTTCAGGTTTGTCGTGGTTGTTCGGTGCGGCTTTTTTCAGCCCGTCGCAAGTGGTGTAGCGATCGCTGTCGATTGAGGTTCAGGCGGGCACGTCGTCCACGGATTCGCCGACGGCGTTGGGGCGCAGTTTCACACCATGATTGAGCGGGCTCTCTTTTGGAGCCGAGGCTCTGTATTACAACTTACGGATTCCCTCGATCGACAGCTTATGTCAAAAAAAAGACGGCTCGGCGAGGAAGGTCGCCGAGCCGTTCGAATTTCTTATTTCCGGTTCTGATTGTCACCAGAACAGACCGACCGCCGATCTTGTCCGTTATGTTCAATTGGCCTCAGAAATTCTGAGGGATTCAACATACTGACATCATCAGAGCGTAGGACGGGAAACCGATCCCATCCGTGGGGTCAGCACAGCCTTACCAGGGCTGGCGTCTTAGGACGCACGTGCGGAGTAAGAATCCCGCCCGCCACCGACGGGACCATTGTCGGGGTTTGGCGGTCAGTTGGCAAGGTTCATTTGGCGTTTCGGGGCTTTCGCTGCTGCATCTTTTCACAGCGCAGATTGGCGGCACAGTCCCGGAGTGCGAAGGCAATGATGGTTGTTTTCTGGACCTTCCAGGACGTGTACTTGATTTGCAAGTAGTCCTGGATGAACAGGAAGTCTTTTGCCATCGTCGGATCGAGGCGGAAGCTGGTCACTTTGCCATGTTTGGCGTTCATGAGGCACCTTCGATCAAATGGCTCTGGTCGGTGATCCGGAGGGTGACTTTGACGGCGGCCGTCAGGTTCAGTGGTTGCTGACTTAGGACGGTTGACCACGGATCACGCGGCGCGATCCGATGCGGCTGGATCGCGAGTGATGAATCGCCCAAGAGGTCCACCATGATCAGCATGGAGAGGGTCCGGTTGTAGTACCGTTTCTCGCGCGTGTTCAATGTGGTGGGATCGGTGCGAATGAAGTCCGCGATCATGGTCCGCTTGCGGGGACTTAGCGCGTAGTTGTGCAGCACGGCTTGTGCTTGGAGTTCGCGTTGGTCGGGAGTGATGAGCGTCAATCGCATGTTGCACCACCTTCCATAAACACTGTGATTTCTCTGGTCTGGGCTTCTGAGAGTTCGACACGCTGGAGATGCCAGCGGATCATGGGCCAGACTTCGAGTTGGTGGAGGAATTCGTTTTCTGTGGTCGAGAGGTAACGACCCCAGGCGCGTGACCAGAGATTGAGATCGTCGACGCTGATGTTGTTGATTTCGTTCATGCGCGCACTGCCTTTCGTTCCGCTCGATCGAGTGCATCGAGTTGTCGGTTTCGTTCGGCGTTGAAGGCGGCTTCATCGTCGAGCGGATGGTGCAGTTGTGGAGTGTCCACCGAGGCCTCTGCCTGACCAGACTTTGGGAGGACACGTTGTTCGGCGAGTTGCTCGATGATGTGACTGACGTAGCTATCTTTCAAGCCCCACATGTGGGAGAGCGTGTCGATGACATCGGCATCTTCGGGCAGGCTATTGACGGGGGCCAGGCTGCGACGGAGGTCAAGAGTACAACGGGCATTCGAAGTCCGTCCGCGCTTTTTGATGATGGTACAACCGCGCAATGTGTTGTGGGCTTGGCGGTAGACTTCCAGCTGATCGCGATCGACGCTGGTGAGAGGCAGGATGCTGATTGAGTGAGACAGCGGATTGAACACGCCGACGTACCCTTCCCATCGCACGCCGAGCCCTTTGTTGCAGCCTGGGCATTCGTCTTTTGGATCGGTACACGGGACACTTTTCCCCATGTAGTGGATCTCGCAGCCGAGGGCATCATCGCTGAGAATGATGCCTTGATAAGTTTCGTTGGCTTTGAGCCGAACGACGGGCAGTGAAGTGCGTCCGCCAGTGCGCGGGAGGCTGCTCCACCGCACAGCGGTGTGAGGCGTAACCATGGTCTTACTCCAGGTCTGAACAAGTTGGTTGACCAACCGACGTGGGTTGGTCGGAGGGTGGGGTTGGTGGCCCCGGTACTCGGATGGT
>JAYSVZ010000194.1:0-6712 GCA_043718305.1 Planctomycetota bacterium
GAGCCGGTCCAGCAAGCCCTTTTGCGGCACTACGCAGCCTGCGCCGAGAGTCGGCTGGGGGATGAAGCCGTTGCGAAGAAGCTGTGGCGAGACTCGATCCAGATTCAACGAACGTCCATTGCCATCGAGAATCTGCAGGATCTGGAGCTTCCCGTCGACGAGCGGAACTCCGCGTGGTACTTCGATATGCAGCAACTGGTTCCAAGGGCTCTGATCGAGGAGATCCTGAGCGAGTGCCGAGGGAACAACAACGAGGGGGCTGCCGTGGTGATGCGCCGACTGATGGAGCGGCGGCCTGAAATCCGGCGGATGATCCCCATGCTGCTGGAGCGAGGAGACCGCCAGGGGCGAACGCTCGCGATCCAGATTTGCAAACTGCTGGTCGATGAGGCATCCCTAGACGCCCTGCTGGCCTTTGCTCAAGGTCGATGGGGAAGCTTGTCGGAACGGACCCAATGCACCGAAACCCTGCTCACGCAGGGCCGCATTCAGCCCGGTCAATTCCAGACATGGGTCGACGGAAAGCCGTCCGAAGTGATGGCGCTGGGCTTCCACATCATTTTTGAACCACTCGTAAAAAAACCGAACAAGCTCACAGACTCTCTAATGCTTCGCGCACAGGAGGCGATGCAGCGGCATGATTATCCCCAAGCCGTCAAACTGTTCGAAGAGATCATCCAGCTCGCCCCGAATGACCCCATCCCGCATTTCAACATCGCCTCGATTCATCAAGTGAACCGTCCGGGATACAACTACCGACAAGCGATTCAAGAAATCCATCAGCGCTGGCCCGACTACGCCTTCGGTCGGATGGGCTTGGCCACCGAACTCGCCAAGCAGGGGGAGATTCAAGCGGCTCGGGATCTCATCTTGCCGATCATGAGCCGGCCAGAACTCCACCACTCTGAGTTCCGGATGTTGGCAATATGCCAGATCGAAATCGAGCTCGCAGCCGATCGCATCGCGCATGCCAAGCCTTGGTTCGACAGGGTGCGACAGGCACTGCCTGATCAGACCGATCTCCATGAGATGCTGCAGGAGAAGATCGAATTCGTGGAATCACCCAGCCTCGGACAGCGGGCGAGTGCTTGGATCAAGCGAATGGGACGCTGAGGGGAAAAAGTCCTGGCGCTCTAAATCGAGGGCGGACAACTTCCGGCATCACACTGATTCCACGGCATCTTGGCAATCAACATCCCCATAGCGCAGGTATCGGTGAGACCCGCGAAAACCAGCCCCGCCCCGACGAAAGCCGATAGCCCATAGAACCCAGAATGCACCAGGGTTCCCAAGGCCACGCCCGTGACCACGAGCAGCCCGGCAGCGATGCGGACTTGTCGTTCGAGGGACATCGCTTTTCTTCCACGCACAACGGGCAGCCCCGCTTCGATGCAGGCCAGGGTGCCGCCCTCGACGTTGATGACATTCGCAAATCCCGCCTGTTCCAACTTGTCGCAGGCTTGCTTCCCCCGGCTCCCCGATCGGCAGATCAGATAGAGCGGATCGGTTGCAGAGCGTCCCGCCATGATTCGCGCCGGGTCGAGTTGATCGAGCGGAACGTTTCGGGCATTCTCGACATGCACCTCGCGAAACTCGACCGGGGTGCGGACATCAACCAGATCGATGCGTTGGCCAGATCGGCAGAGTTCGGCCAAGTGCGGTGGAGTGATGGCGGGCATGGATGAGACACCAGTCTGTTTGCGTGACGGTCACCGGAACCACAGTCTGGCCATCCCGGATGCGGATCGCAAGAGGGCCTTGCTCTCAACCCGTGCATGTGTGTGCATAGCATAAGCCGACACTCCATATGAACTTGACATCACCGGCAACCGGCTCCGATCACTTTGGGATTGGCGCAGCCTTGGGCATCTCCAAGGTGACCACGCGGATGACCATCGGCGACGCAGCTCCCGATTCCCCCATCAGTCGACCCGAAAGGACCACTGTTTTTCCTGCGAGTGATTTCGCTTGGGCGAGTAATGCGGCCTCTTCGTTCAGGTCGAGCGGCCAAGTGATCCCAGCGGCTTCCAACTCCATTCCGCCAGGCTTCCCGGGAGCTGTGTCCGGCACTCGCAATGTGCCCTCCAAGGTGATGTGAGCAGCCTCTTTGACCACCTGGGGATCTCGCTCGCTGAGACGTTCGACATCCACAATCCACCGGACGGTCGTCTCAGTTCCAGCCACTCGTCGCAGTGCCCCGATCGCAGTCATCGGACCTTTGTGATGTTTCATCGCGAGCGCGCGGCTGGTCTCATCAGGCAACTTCAATTCCCAAGTCCGACCATCGAAGGTGATCGTTGTGCCAGTCGTTTCGCCCCCGATGGCGACCACTCCGTGTCGTAACCGCCCGTGGCATTCGACACGGGCGGATGGTTCCTTCCGTTGAACGGGGGGCTCGTCAGCGAATGCGAGAGTCCCCAGCATGAGGCTGATCGCGGCAGCATGTTTCCACATCTCAACTCGACTCCCCATGAGATCGTTCGGATCAGGACCGACTTAGGATTTCTCGATCAACAATTGTTTGATAGTCGTGGATCGCTCCGCGATCCAACGTTGGTTCGCGGAGCGAACCACGACTATCAATTGTCGAATGGTCCTTACCTTAATTGAGCAGGGTCCACTTTCATCCGATTCTCGACAAATCGTCGTCGCTTGGGTGTCGATGGGGTGCCGTTGTCAGGTTCGCGAGTCAGGAACGTGAGGTCGAGCACGCCCCCCGGTACCCGGGCAGGTGCTGCAGATCCCCAAAACCCCTTGAGGGCTGGCACCGGGCGGGCGTTCTCGTAGATCAGATCGCGGACCTTGGCCATTTGGGTTCGATCCTGGGCGGGTGAGGAAAACGTCTTGCCCCAAATCAGTGCGGCAGCGCCAGCCACATGGGGCGCGGCCATGGACGTTCCGCTGTAGTTGTCATACTGGTTGTTGCGAATGGTACTGACAATTCCTACTCCCGGGGCACCGATGTCCACCGACCGTTGACCGTAGTGACTGAATGACCCGCGGGCATCCTTGGAATCAATGGCGCCCACGGAGATCACGTTGGAACTCGTCAAAGAGGCCGGGAAAAAAGGCGCAGTATCATTATTGTTGCCACTCCCTCCGGTGTTCCCAGCTGCGGCAACGAAGAGGACGCCCCGCCGCTCAGCACGAGCAACCGCCTCCGCTAATTCCGGAGACGAATCGGGACCGGCCCAGCTATTGCAGAGGATGTGAGCCCCATTGGCAACAGCCCAGTCGATCGACTTCACACCATCCGATGTGGCCCCTGAGCCATCCGGACCCAGAAATCGCAGTGCCATGATTTGAGCCTTCCAACTGACACCGACCACTCCCACCCCGTTGTTTCCGACACCAGCAATCGTACCCGCAACGTGAGTCCCGTGGTTCTGCTCATCCATCGGATCGGAGTCATCATCATAAAAGTCGTAACCATATTTCCCCCCCTTGGACCACATGTTGGCCTTCAAATCAGGGTGCTTATAATCGACTCCGCTATCAATGACCGCAACGATGATGTTGGGTGTTTCACGGTATCCGGCCCACACCAGCGTAGCCCCGCTGTTTTTCATTCCCCACAGTTGATTGAACATAGGATCATTGGGTTCCGCACCAGTGATCGTGGGCTGGGCGGCCATCTCGGCCTGGTCGATGGGCTGGACCGACATGATGTAGTCCGGAGCTGCGTATACGACTGCTTCGTCGCTCATCAGCGTTTCGACGGTCTGCGCCGTCACGTCCGCTTGAGGTTCCACGAGTAAGAACGAACCACGTTCATAGTCCTGGACGAGTTTGAGTCCCGCCTTGTCCAGTGTTTCCGCAGAGGGCTTGGTGTCCTGGTCAGCGTAGCTGATCATGAGCCTGGTGGAACGTTCCTCCGTCGAGGAAACATCGGAATCCATCTGCCTCGACCGGGCCTGCATCGATTTCACTTGGCCCGCGGGCACATCGAACACGGCATGGCCGTTTCGGCAAACTCCCAGATAGTGGGACTTGCAATGTCGCACCAAGTCCAGTTCGGGAGCCAGGCGCTGCTCTCGGCTGTTTTGAGCCCGCAAGGTGTACGTCTCTGCGGACAGCTCACGGCCGATCAAAGCCAGTCCCACACTGACAACACCAAGCAGGAATCTCGATGGAAAACTCATGGGGACACCAGTGATCGCGAGGGATCTTTCATGAGTGAATCGAGGGCCACTTCGAATCTCCGGAGAGAGAACAACGCCTCCGTCCGAAGCGAGCATCTGCTGAGGCCAGAGGACTGCCGAAGGTCACGCGGACGCTAGTGGAGGCGACTGATTGCGTAAAGATCAGTTATTCGTTTCATATATCTATAATCCCAGTCCGCAAGACGCACATTTCCGTTTGCGATCACCCACGCTCACGCGATCACGCGTTGGGTGACTTCGAGTGGCCCTCGCGAACCCTCGACGGAGCAGTTCCCCTTGATAGGATATCGCTGCTAGAACGCCAGTGACGGTGGGCTCCATGTCCCTTCGACACTGTCATCACCCAGGAGAGTTCACGTGCGCTGGATTGTTGCCTTGCTGCTGGTCGTCGGTTTCGCGGCTCCCGGGGTCGCAGCCGATGAAGGCTTCACCGACCTCTTCAACGGAAAAGATCTGACCGGCTGGTCGGGGAGTCCCGAGCTGTGGTCCGTCGAAGAGGGACTGCTCACCGGGAAGACCAACGGGCCGGACCATCTGAAGTTCAACCAGTTCCTGGTCTGGACCGGGACTGACGGAAAGGCCACCGTCCGGAACTTCGAACTCAAGGTGGTCTTCCGCCTCGAAGGCAACAACAACTCCGGCGTCCAGTACCGCAGCCGCCTGCTGCCGGAAGTCGGCGAGTTCGTCGTGGGCGGGTATCAAGCGGATATTCATGGCGATCCGGCACTCACCGCGATGGTGTACGAAGAACGCGGACGAGGGATCATCGCCAAGCGCGGGCAGACGGTGGTCGTCACCAAGGACGGCCAGAAGACCATCACGCCGCTCGATGGGAAGTTCGAAAAAGTCGACCTGGCTCAGTGGAATGAACTGGTCATCGTCGCGCGCGGGGCACACGTGACGCATACGCTCAACGGGCAACTGGTGGCTGACCTGACCGATCAGCAGACCGACGCCCGTCAACTGGAGGGGATTCTCGCCCTGCAAGCCCATCGCGGCCCGGCGATGAAGATCCAGTTCAAGTCGATTCAACTCAAGGAGTTCACGAGTGGGGCGGCGAGGCGAGCGCGGCCCGTTGCACCGCAGCAGACACCGGTGAAGTGGGTCTGGGTGAAGGACGGAGAAAAGCTCGCCTCGACGGTCTATCTGCGGAAGGAGTTCGTTCAAGAGGGGAAAGTGTCGAGCGCCCGGTTGTATGGAGCTGTCGATAACTCGATGACGGTCTGGATCGACGGGGAACAGGTGCTGATGCATGAGGGCTGGTTGGCTGCGGGTTTCAAGGACGTGTCGAAAGTCTTTGCCAAAGAGGGCGGCAAGCACGTGATCGCCATTGAGGCCAAGAACTCGGGCGAAGACGACCCGGCGGGCGTGTTGGCGAACCTGGTCTTCGAAGAGGGACGGACCACATCCAATGTGCCGACGGATGAGACATGGCTGGCCTCGACCAAGGCCGATGACGGGTGGTTCAAGCCCGACTTCAAGGCCGACGGCTGGAAGCCCGCTGATGTCATCGCCGACCTGGAAGGCGAGCCGTGGCAACTGACCACGGCCAAGCTCCTGGCTGCGGGGGGGCTGAAGGCTCCGACCGCGACGCCGATCGAGAATCTGAAGGTCGCGAAGGACTTCCGCGTCGAGTTGCTGTACTCGGTGCCGAAGGAGCAAGAAGGGTCATGGGTCAATATGTGTGTTGATCCCAAGGGGCGGCTGATCGTCTCCGACCAGTACGGTGGGCTCTATCGGGTGACGCCGCCTGCACTCGCCAAGTCGCGCGAGGTCTATACCACCGGCGTCGTCGTGGCGCAGGACGGCGAGGCGATCCGCGTCACCGAAGTGATCAGCGGCAGCCCGGCGGAGACCGACGGCCAAGTCTTTGTGGGCGACCGCATCCTGACAGTCATGGTCGAGGACAAAGGGGCCGGGTCATTGGAGGCCATCCAGTCGCTACTCTCCGGTGACACTGCGGGTGAGGTGATGCTCCACATTGCTGGGGCGGATGGCGAGCCGCCAGCCCTCGTCACGCTCACTCGCCAGCCGATGATCGTCTCCAGCGAGAAGGCAATCATCGAAAAGATCCCTGCCGATATCGGCGAGGCCCAGGGGCTGTTGTGGGCTTTTGACGCCCTCTATGTCGTCGTCAACAAGGGCGGCAAGGATGGGAACTACGAAGCGGGTCTGTACCGCGTCACCGACAAGGACGGCGACGATCAACTCGAACATGTCGAGTTACTCCGGCAACTCGCGGGCGGGGCGGGCGAGCACGGGCCGCATGCGATCCTGCTGACGCCCGACAAGCAAGGGTTCTATGTCGTCATCGGCAACCAGACCAAGATGACCGAGATCACCCACTCCCGCACGCCGCAAACGTGGGACGAAGACAAGCTCCTCCCCCGCATCTACGGGCGAGGATTCATGAAGGGCGTGACCCCTCCCGGCGGGATCATCTACAAGGTCGACCGCGACGGAAAGAACTGGGAGGTCATCGCAGCTGGCTTCCGCAATCAGTTCGACGCCGCTGTCAGTCATGATGGGGAACTCTTCACTTATGACGC
>JAYSVZ010000195.1:0-2313 GCA_043718305.1 Planctomycetota bacterium
GTCTATCCGACCTTTCCAGAAGTCTCGACAAAGAGTCACGCCGCGATTTGGGACGAGTGCAACTCACCGTTGCCGGGCGACTTGACCGCCAGCGTTCGATGCTCAGCCCTGAGATCGTGGCCCAGCTCGACGACTGTTTGGCAGCGGCATATACCGCGACGGGCGACCTCCCGGAAGCGATCGCGATCTACGAGGCGCACCTCAAAACTCGCCCGCGCGACCGCGCGCTCCTCGAAACCATCGGTCAACTTTCGATCGAACGGGGTCAGCCCGAAAACCTCCAACGGGCCAAGATGGTTTATCGCCAACTGGAAGGGTTCGATCCCGCCGGGAGTCCCGCGTGGCTCAAAAATCGGCTCGAGGTCGCCCGCTTGTGCCACCGCCTCGGAGAACAGAAAGAGTGCCAGAAACTGCTCAAAGTCACACGAATCCTCTATCCCGACTTGGGCGGAACAGCTTTGAAAACCGATTTCGAGGCCCTTGAGATGGAAGTGGGGCCATAGCCGGTTTCGCCGGTTGGGGTGTCGTTGCTTTTTATTGTGAAGATCGAGGCTTTGCGGGGATGAGGTCTCTCTCGGCTCATCCCTGAAGGTTGTGAGTCGATCGCCAGCGGCATCACGCGACGTACTATTCTCTACGACTGGGCGACTTCCGACTCTTCTTGCCCTTCCGGATGACCTTCACTTGACATGCGATTCCGGACGCGCGAAGATCGGATGTACAGATTACCCATCGGGCCAAGGCGCAGCAGCGCAGCTCCGATGGTCGGGGAAGGAATTCCCCGGGAATCATTGTTCCCTTGGGAATCTCATCATGGCCCCGGCAGGTCAGCGGCGTTTGGACATTGAGGAAGTGGGCGACGTCACCGTGGCCCGCTTTGTCGATAAAAAGATCCTCGACGAAAACAACATTCAGATGATCGGGAATCAACTGTTCGGTCTCGTCGACCAGGACAAGCGGAAGAAGATCGTCCTCGACTTTTCGAACGTCGAGTACCTCTCCAGTGCCGCCCTCGGCAAGCTGATCACCATGAATAACAAGGTGAAGACGGCGGGCGGCAAGTTGCGGCTCTGCTCAATTCGTCCCGACATCTATGAAGTCTTCGCGATCACGAAGCTGAACAAGCTGTTCGACATCAAGGATGACCAAGCCGCTGCGCTGGATGGGATCTAGGGTTCGGGAGCGCCGCCCCACGGGAGTTTCCGATGCGCATCGCATGGCTGGCAAGTCTGGTGTTGTGTCTGGTGTTGTGTCTGGTGAACGTGGCGTCTGCGGAAGACGCTGCTGTTGTCGCGGACCCCACCAGCGGGGGCCGGTACGAATTTCGCGAGCAGCACGACCCGAATGGGATTGGCAAGTTCTATCTGGGCCGCGAGATCGCCCATGTGATGGGGCACCAGGGGATCTCCTGGCTCGAACGTCCCGAACGGGAGCAGGAAGAGGGGCTCTCGCAACTCGTCGAGGCCCTCGAACTGAAGACCGGCCAGTCGGTCGCGGATATCGGAGCCGGGTCGGGCGTCATTAGTCTGATGCTCTCCGAAAAAGTCGGGCCGCAGGGGACCGTTCTGGCGGTCGACATTCAGCAAGAGATGCTCGACGCACTGGCTGTGAACTGCAAAAAGAAGAACGTCACCAACGTCTTGCCGGTTCTGGGGACGACGACTTCGCCAAATCTGAAGCCGGGCTCGGTCGATCTGATCATCATGGTCGATGTCTATCACGAATTCGATATGCCGTACGAGATGCTGTCGGGGATCGCGAAATCCTTGAAGCCGGGCGGGCGGGTAGCCTTTGTCGAGTATCGCAAAGAGGACCCTGAAGTCCCCATCAAAGAGGTCCACAAAATGGCCGAGAAGCAGGTCAAGAAAGAGGCCGGGGCTCCGGAACTCGGCTTGGTTTGGCTCAAGACCTACTCGAAACTCCCTCGGCAGCATGTGGTTCTGTTTGAGAAGCAGTAGCGTCTTCGTCGACGCCAGGTTGGAGTCCAGCCTTTAGGCTGCTCCGGGCACGCTATAGCACTTCACAATTGACTGTGCCTCCATTGTAGAACGGACGCCTACGTCCGTTCGCTCGGACCTAGGGGGCCAAGCGACGAGGGTGCCGGGTGTCAGTGAGAGAGTGGCCCACATGTGGCAAGTCACGATGCGATCATCCAACCACGTTCCAAACACTGGCGGCCCACAGCGACCGCCAGTGGCACACAGTGAATGCACCCGAATTTCGGGTACCGGGAGTCATCCGAAAGCACGTGGTGAAATCATGGTTGCCAGCAAAGAAACCCTGAAGGACAGTAACACCCCCAGCCCAGCCGTC
>JAYSVZ010000196.1:0-2307 GCA_043718305.1 Planctomycetota bacterium
ATGAACCAACTCCTCTGCGGGTCATAGGCGGCAGCCTCGCCCGGAATGGCCCCCGACTTCAGTGGGGCCGCACAGACGCGAGCGATGACAGTCTCCCAATCACTCTGCGGCCAGCCCAGGACGACCGCATCGATCCCCCCGCAGTGCGTCAGCAAGTGGCGAACCGTCATCGTTGCCTTCCCACCGGCTGCAAATTCCGGGATCAACTCCGCCACCGGTTGATCGAGTCCGATCAGACCGCTTTCGACCAGTTGCAGGATGGCCACTGCGGTGACCGGTTTCCCGGCACTCAGCCACGGAAGGCCATGGTCGCTGGTCAATGGCTTCCCTGGCTCATCTTCACCCAACGCCAAGTCAATCAGCGGCTCAAATCGTTGCGAGACATAAAGCTGGATTCCATGATGCCAGCCGCGCGTCCGCCCGGCCTCGAAGACGGAGAGCAGTCGCGGGAGTGCATCACGAGCCACAAATAGAGAGTTAATCACGAGTCGCGTTCCGAAAGTTGTCGATCACGCGGCAAACAGATGCCGATGGTCGAGGCTACGAGTCTACGCGAGAGGGCCGGGCGGTTCGAGGCGGAGAAGAGTGCGGGGATATTTGGGACTTCGCGAAATACCAGCCTCGGAGCGACTGGCCGACGTCGCTCGGTCGCTCCGCGACCGAGATTCACGATCGAATTGACTTCGAACAATCGGATGCGAGATAATCAGACGCGATGCGATTGGCGAGGAGGGAGTCCCTCCCGGCAGGATCTCCGTGACACAAGACATCAATCGATAATTGCTTGAGAGATTGCCATGTCAGAACCGTTTCCACCGTTCGATTCGCAGAAAGCGGGCTCCTCATCGGAGCACTCGACGCAGAGTTTTAGTCAGTATCTGGAGGCCGAATTACATCGTCGGCACGCTGTTGGAGAAAACTTGCGGATCGACGAATACATCGCCAAGTATCGTGAATTTGAACCCGATGTCCGGCGGGTCTTCTCGGAGTGGGATGCGAACCAGCCGTCGCGGGAATCTTTCAGTCGGTCTGCCGATTCGACGGCGGTCTCACCGGCCCCCGGTTCCACGGTGGCCACGCCGAACGTTGAGACCTTGGTCGGTAAATATCTCGGTCGATATCGGATCGATCAGTTCTTGGGACGAGGCGGGTTTGGGGAAGTCTGGAAAGGGTTCGATCCGGAGCTTTCACGGGTTGTGGCGGTCAAGCTGGCCCGCCGGGATCGAACGACATCCACGACAGCTCTTGATCGCTTTGTGGAGGAAGCTCGCAAGGCGGCGTCGCTCTCTCACCCGGGGATCGTCCAGGTCTACGACATCGCGAAGATGGACGAAGGCTGCGTCATTGTCTCGGAGTTCATTGACGGAGAGTCGTTGTCGGTCCGCATCCGGAAAGGCCCCGTTCCGCTGGGGTTTGCGGTTTCGACCGTGATCGACATCGCGTGGGGACTTCATCATGCGCATCTTCGCGACCTGATCCATCGGGATGTGAAGCCGGGCAATATCCTCCTGCGGACGACGGGCGGGGCCGTTCTGACCGACTTTGGGTTGGCGGTCTACGAGCGGGAACTGACCCATGAATCCGATACCGTCTCGGGGACGATCCGTTATATGTCCCCGGAACAAGCCCGCGGTGACTCCGCCGGACTCGATTACCGGACTGATATCTTTAGCCTGGGGCTCGTGCTCTACACGATGCTGACGGGGCGTTTGCCCTATCCCGAAAGTGATACCGATTCTTACATCCGAGCGGTGTCGAGTCGCCCGCCACGTCCGATTCGCTCGATCGTGGAACTGGTTCCGCCGGAGTTGGAGAAGATCTGCATGAAGGCTTTGGCCTTCTCGGCAGAGGACCGGCAGGCGACCTGCCAAGAGCTTTCCGAGGCGCTGGAAGCCTGGCAAGGAACCTGCACGGAAGCCGAGAGTACGCGAATCTTGGTCGCTCCCACTCCTCGCAAGTGGTCGCCAGTCTGGCTGCTTGGGACGGTGGGTGCGCTGGGGGTAGTGCTTTCGCTGGGCGTGATTCAACTCCAGCGGTACACGCCGCCCGCCGCCGATGGGCCAGTGGTGGTCAACGGTGGGATGAATGAACCGGCAAAACCGGTGCCCCCTTTGCCGCCCGTGAAGAAATTGGAGCAGGCCGTTTCGCTGGTCATCACTGCGGAGGGGTGGACTTCGCTCTTGGGGCAGGAACCGAAGCTGATTGCATGGGAGTCGTCTGAGGGCCGGGGCCCGCCCCAATTTGAAGCGAGCTTGAAGCAGTTCCGCGTGCGCTCCGAACGGACCCGCTGGCTGTTCCAATGCAGCG
>JAYSVZ010000197.1:0-6675 GCA_043718305.1 Planctomycetota bacterium
CGTCGCTCCCTACTTGTAAATCATATCCGCCATCGTCTTGCCGGCGGGGATGAAGGGCAGCACATGCTCGGTGTAGGGCGTGATCACATCGAGCAGGTACGGCTGGTCGCTGTCGAGCATCCGCTGTAGCGCAGGCTTCCAAGCCTGCTGTGTCGCAGGTTTCTAAACCTGCGGCCCACGGAATATTTCAACGCGCCGGACCAGACGACGCGCCGCCGACTTGGAAGTCGGCGACACAGCAGATTTGGAAATCTGCGCTACGAGGACCGGCGCGCTCTCCCCACGGATTCGTCGCTCCCTACTTGTAAATCATATCCGCCATCGTCTTGCCGGCGGGGATGAAGGGCAGCACATGCTCGGTGTAGGGCGTGATGACATCGAGCAGGTAGGGCTGGTCACTGTCGAGCATCCGCTGGAGGGCGGCGCGGAGATCGCGGCGGAACATCACGCGTTCGGCGGGCACATTGAACGCCTTGGCCATCGTGATGTAGTCCGGGTAAATATCCTTCCGATGCTCCGGGTCGCCGAGATAGGTGTGGCCGCGGTTGCCCTCGTAGAACTTGTCTTCCCATTGCACCACCATGCCGAGGTGCTGGTTGTTCAGGATCACCACCTTCACCGGCAGCTTCTCACACGCCAGCGTCGCCAACTCCTGCACGTTCATCAGCATGCAGCCGTCGCCGTCGATGTCGATACAGATCCGGCCCGGATGAGCGGCTTGCATTCCCATCGCAGCGGGCAGGCCGAAGCCCATTGTCCCCAGCCCGGAGCTGGAGAGCCAACGTTTCGGCTTGCGAAACCGGAAGTGCTGAGCCGACCACATCTGGTGCTGGCCGACGCCGACCGCCAGGAGCGGGTCATGGTCGATCGTCTGCTTCCAGAGTTCGGTGATCGCCGCCTGGGGCAGGATGTACGTCGGGTCATCCTTAAACGTCAGCGGGTGCTTGTCACGCCATTCGTTGATCTGCTTCCACCAGTCGTCGATCTGCGGCTTGTCAGCCTCGGCCAGGAAGGCGGCGTTGATCTGCTTCAAGAATTGCAGCACATCGCCGACGATCGGGATGTGAGCTTCCTTGTTCTTGTGCATCTCCGACGGGTCGATGTCGACGTGGACGATCTTGCCGTGCTTGGCGAACTCTTCCAGCTTGCCGGTCACGCGGTCGTCGAACCGCACACCGAGAGCCAGCAGCAAGTCGGCCTCGTTGACGGCGAAGTTGGAATAGGCTGTGCCGTGCATGCCGAGCATGTGCAGCGACTGCTTGTCATCGCCGGGGAAGGCCCCGATTCCCATGACCGTGGTCGTGACCGGGATGCCCGTCGCGCGGGCGAACTGGGTTAGTTCCTCGGCTGCATTGGCCGTGATGACGCCGCCGCCGATGTAGAAGATTGGCTTCTTGGAGCGTTTGATCGCGGCAATGACGCGGTTGATCGCCTCGGCGGGAATCGCTTGCGGTTCCGACTCGTAACCGGGAAGGTTCATCGGGGGATCCCAGTCGAGATCCCCTTCGAGCTTCGCCAATTGAATGTTCTTGGGGATGTCGACCAGAATCGGACCGGGTCGACCAGTGCTGGCAATGTGGAACGCCTCTTTCATGATCCGGGGGATCGAGCGCAAACACTCCTGAATCGAATCGTGGCACCGCCAGTCCTTGGCCCCGACGAGATAGTGGTGCTTGGTGATCGGACGGCAGATTTCGACGATCGGCGTTTCTTGGAACGCGTCGGTGCCGATGACCGCTTGCGGGACTTGGCCGGTAATACAGATCAGCGGGATGCTGTCCATTTTGGCATCGGCGATCGCGGTGACGAGGTTCGTGGCCCCCGGTCCGCTGGTCGCCATGCAGACGCCGACCTCGTTGGTCGTGCGTGAGACGCCTTGCGCGGCGAAGGCTCCGCCTTGCTCGTGGCGAGGAAGGATCGTGCGGATCTCATCGCTGAACTTTCGCAGCGCTTGATGCAGGGGCATGCTGCATCCGCCCGGGTAGGCGAAGATCGTCTTCGTGCCGTGTCGAACAAGGCACTGAATCACAATGTCAGCCCCGTTAAGGGCCACTTTGGTCTCGGTGGTCGGGGTCTCGGTGGTCGGAATGGCAGCCACGGGCGAGGCCTTCTTTGCAATCGGTGATTTGGCGAGAAGTCCTGAACTGTTCTGGACTTCCGTTGGTGCGGACACCCACATCGCTCAGCAGGTTCGTCAGAACCCGGAGTCATGAGAGTTTAACCAGCCTGCGGGGCCAAAACGAGTCCTGATTCTGGAAAACAGAGCGAGTACGGCGGAAAACGCTCCGGTCGTTGGGGATAGGCCGATTCACTTGCCCTGAATGATGAACAGAATGTCGAGCAACCATGTTCTTAGAGGCTATCCGAAAAGTAACTCTTTTCGGGGATATGACTTGCATCACCAGCACGGCATCAACCCACTCGCAACATCTGAGAATCACGGCCTCTGAGGTGCATGGCAGTTTGGGGGACTTGTTTGCAAGTCGTTGCCTACAAAGCGTTTGGTTTTCGGATAGCCTCTAAGTCCAGTGTGGCCGTCCTTCTGGAAGAGTTGACCAAATCATTGTTATTTTTCATATTCGACCTGCTCTGCCGTAGCCACAGACGCCGAAAACGCAAAAATAGATAAGAGAAACGCTCGACTGCTGGGAGCGTAGAGATAGGCGGGTGCGAGCCAGAGTGGGAAATGGCAATGTCAACAACGTTGGCTGAGCGGGAAACCGCCATTGAGGACGATGCCTTCGAACTGCTGCATTGTTTCTACAATGGGGTGGATGTTTTTGTGCGCCAACTGGCCATCCAGTACGCCCTTGAACAAGGGTCTTTTGACGATGACGGCATGACTGTGTTAGTGCAGAAACAGCACGTGCAGTCGGCGGGCGAGGAAGCGTGTCGCGTGCTGGATGGGTTGCTCAAGCAGGGGTTGCCTGAAAAGGCTCAGCAGGCCGTAAGGATGATGGGGGACTGTTTTCAGACGAAGACAGCAGAATAAGTATTTCAGCGAAGAGAATGATAATGGCACCTCGGAAATGGCTGGGACCACCATCAGAAGAACTTGATCGCTTGGCAGCAATCTACTCTAAGAATTTGCAGGCAATTGCATCTCGGCTGGCTGATCAGAGCGGGCTTCAGCGAGTTGATGTGAAGCATGTTACTTTGGCGCATGAGGCTTTAGCGGCTGCGGGGCTGAGCCTTATTTCCTTGGAACAAAAAGCCACAGTTGAAGACAACCATCGGGGGGGCGTTGCTCGGAGGGGGCTTCTCGGCGATTAGCATCGTGCCGTTGTGTGGCTTCGATCAAGAGATGGTCACACCTGTCAGTTGGAGTGTCCTGGTCGTCTGCGTGGTCTTAGGGTTGGCGTTTATCGCGTGGGGATGGTTGGAGCGTTGAGAAGTCATGGCGTCGCCACTGGAGCTTGGCTCCCGGCAAGCGCAGGAGAGCAGACTTCGGAGGCTCTTCCGGCAAGTCTCCACAGCTGGCCAGTTCGAAACACCGAAGTGCGATTCGACACCGTCACACGGTCGGGCCGCCCTCATCTCGCAACGCTTTCCCATGCGTCTCCTCGGCCAGATAGACCGCGATCCAAGTGATCATGCACATCCCCGCCATATAGGCCGCCACCGACCAAGGATTGTTGTCGCTCCACTTGAGCAGGGCCGTCGCGATCAGCGGGGCCAGGCCACCCGCAAACGGTGAGGCCAGTTGATACCCGAACGAAGCCCCCGAGTACCGCACGCGCGTCCCGAACAGCTCGGCGAAGAACGCCGCTTGCGGGGCATACATGGCAGCGTGGATCACCAGTCCCAGCGTCACGGCGACGGTGATCCAGAGGGCCGAAGCCGTGTCGATCAGTCGAAAAAACGGCCAGGCAAACGCCGCCATCAGCACCGTTCCGGTCATATAGACGCGCCTCCGTCCCCACAGATCAGAGAGCCACCCAAAGAGCGGGATCGCCACGAACTGAAACGCCGATCCGATCAGCACAGCTCGCAAGATCATCGATCGCTTGGCGGCTTTGAGGACTCCCAGTTGCTCCCCTGTTAAGGTGCCATCATCGAGTGTCACCGTGGCGTATGTCAGCACGAACACCGTGATGATGTAGAACGACGCGTTCTCGCCGCAGCGGGCCCCCATGGCCAGCAGCACGTTCCGCGGGTAGTCGCGGATGACCTCCAGAATCGGCATGGTCTTCGGCTTCTCGGTCGCCAAGTGAGCGGCAAACAGCGGCGTCTCCATCACCCGGACGCGAATGAACAGACCGATCACGAGCAGGATCGCTCCCAGCAGAAACGGCACCCGCCAACCCCAGGCAAGAAACTGCTCCTCGGGGAGCAACTGGAACAGTCCGAAGACTCCACTGGCGAGGATCATCCCGGCGGCGACGCCCGCCTGAACCCAACTGGCGTACAGACCGCGTCGCCCCTGATGCCCGTGTTCGACAGCCATCAGCACCGCCCCGCCCCATTCGCCGCCCACGCCGAATCCCTGTGCGAATCGCAAGACCACTAACAGGATTGGAGCGGCGATCCCGATCGAGTCATAGGTCGGTAACAACCCGATCAAACAGGTCGCCACTCCCATAATCACCAATGTGGTGACCAGCATCGACTTTCGACCCACGCGATCGCCGAAGTGACCAAACACCACTCCGCCCAACGGCCTGGCAAAGAACCCGACTGCGTTGGTCGCAAACGCCGCAATTGTTCCCGTGCGTGCATCCATGTCTGGAAAGAACAGCTTCGGAAAGACGAGCGCCGCCGCAGTTCCATAGAGAAAGAAGTCGTACCACTCGATCATCGTTCCGAGAAAGCTGGCCAGGACGACCCGCGTGACGGAGGACGGCGCGGGAGTTACGGCGGGCAATTCGGGTTCCATGCTCTGCGGTTCTCGCTGGGGGTTGCTGGGCGATAGACTCATGAGTCAGTGTATCGAATCGCCGAGACAGAAACGCTGGCGAAGCCAGTGGGGGCGGCAAGGGGAGATGGCCGCCAAAAAACTCAAGAAACGCAAACGGGCCTGCCTGATTTTTGCGTTTCTTGCGGCCACCGATCTCGTCGCCTAAAAAGTTGCGAGAGCCGCGAGGCTTTGAACGGTGAGTCGTTCGAAAAACACGGAAGAGCTTACCGACCGCGAAACCAAAGAATTGCCCGGCAGGGATTCGAACCCCGACTAAGTGATTCAGAATCACTCGTGCTAACCGTTACACTACCAGGCAGGTCGTGAAACCGAAGTCTATTCCGGGTCGCGTGGGATGCCAAGCGAGAATTCGGGGATTCGGGACTTTCTGCGAGGCGACTGGGTGGCGGTCAGCGGAATCGTCGGGGCCATCGCCAAACTGCCCGGCAACTGTGGAGATGCAGGAGAACATGGAATCGGAGCCATTGACGGGGGTCTGGTCTGCCGCTCGTCCGACCTTCTGGCGAAGGTTTGGCGACTTGATGGGAATCGCGACGATCGGGCTGGTATTGGTCGCGGTGGCCGGAAGGCTGGCTTGGCGAGGCAGCGACGATTTCGCGGTCCAGCATCCTCCGGTCGTCGCCGAGGAATCCCCCTCGCACTGGGTGGGACTTCCCGCTCAGGGGGTTGAGGTGACCCGGCAGTCTGTCCCGGGAGATCATGCGGCGGCTGTGGCACTCCTTGACCGCCTGTGTGATGAAGCCCTTCAGAGACCTCACGATTGGGTACTCAGTCTGGCTCCTTCATCAACCGAAGATGAGCTTCTCAAAACCGCTCAGCAGTCGGCCCCGCTTCCTTTAGCCGGGCGGCGCGACGCTCATCTCACGCAGATCTATCCTCTTGCAAACCCCCTGGGACGGGTCGGCGTAGCGACCAACGGAACCAGTGGGAATTCCGCCGCCGCGCCGCGTGTGATATGTTGGGGCTTCGTCCTCTCGCAAGCGGACGAGGGGCATACTGTTTGGTTTGCCCGACCTCGTGACCGGATCGCTCGCTCCCCTTCGCAAGGCCCCCCATGAAAGGTTTCACCGGACTCGCGATCGCCGCGATCCTCGGACTCGCCGGGGCCATTTGTAACTGGCTCTACCTGGAACGAGCCTCGAATACGCAGGACAAGGTCGCCTTCATTGGCATTCGGAATGACGTGACGCTCAACGTCGGGGATGCCATTCAAGAAGAGCATCTGCAACAGATCAGCCTTCCGAAGGGGGCGGTCGGGAACCTCGACAAGGTCGCCCCGCAGTGGTCGGCCCGACCGGCGATCATCGGGCAGCGGGCGAACCGCGTCTTTCAGGGGGGCGAGATCATCCTGGAAATCGATCTGGCTGCCCCCGCACAGCAGCAACTGGCCCGCACCCTGCAACCCGACGAGGTCGCCTTCTGGGTGCCGCTTGACCCGCGATCGGTCGTGACCGAGCAGATCAATCCGGGTGACTTGGTCTCGTTCGAAATCCCCCCCGCCGCCGAGAGCAAGACCCCCAGTGGGCTTTCGAAGGACGATAAGGCAGCGGCTGACGAGGGAGAAATCCTCGGCCCGTTCCGCGTCCTGGCCATCGGCAGCCGCCGCGAGCCGACGAATGTGCAGCAGGCGTTTCGCGGTCGGATGGGGAACGAAGCCACACTCACCATCGTGGCCGAACTCAAGCAAGGCCAGCTCGACCCGCTGACTGCGAGGCTCTCGCGTGTCCTCGGGACACGGGCTCGGCAGGGGCTGGTGG
>JAYSVZ010000198.1:0-6667 GCA_043718305.1 Planctomycetota bacterium
GTGAGCGCTCGGGTGGAAGCAGAACCAGCGGGCCAGCTCCCACGCGGTCCCGACGGTAGAGCGATAAGTA
This sequence comes from Planctomycetota bacterium, assembly GCA_043718305.1. GTDB lineage: Bacteria > Planctomycetota > Planctomycetia > Planctomycetales > Planctomycetaceae > TH-plancto1. Next base: position 71 of record JAYSVZ010000198.1, read on the forward strand.
CCCCTCCGGGTCGAGCATCACGAGATCGATCAGTCCGTCACCCGTCCAGTCGGTGGCGACCGGAGTGGTTCGCCATTGAGTGACCAGTTCCTGGCCACGGGGAACCCACCAGTTGTAACGCGGAGCGGGTGGGCGGGCGGACCATTGAACGGAGATCGGTTGGGCTGCGGCCAAGCGCGGCTTGGTTCGTGTTCCGATGTTGCGGAACCATTCGATCCGCCCCCAGATCGAGTTCACCATCAAGTCGGGGAGCCCATCACCGTCCCAGTCAGCCACCGAGAGTGTGGTGTAGCCCCACTTCGCTTCGAGCGGGCCTTGGATCGATCCGTTTGGACCCGCCTGATAGCGAATTGTCGCGGAGTGTCCGTGTTCATCCTCGGCAGCAAGACGCATGGGAGCGGCCCACTTCGGCTGCTCGATATTGGGCCCACTCAGGTTTTCAATGAACCCCAGGAACCCCGCCGTGTTGCCAGAGAGCAGATCGGTATCGCCATCCCCGTCCCAGTCATAGGCACAGGGACTGGCCAACGCCCCGAACTTGAGATCAGCCGCCCGTTGCCGGAAGTAGCGGGGTGGGGTCAAGATTGGGAGGCCGTTCTTTCCCATCCCTTGATGAAGTAACAACGCGATTCGCCCGTCCTCATCGCCGACGACCAGATCGGTCCGCCCGTCTCCGTTCCAGTCAACGGCGACCGGGTTGATCATCTGCAATTCCATCGCCAGGGGCTGGCCCCGTTCATCGCAGAGTTGGCGACCGGCTGCGAATTCTGGCGCGGTGCGGGTGCCCGTGTTCTCGAAGTACGAAAGGCCATCCAGGAACTCCCCGCACAGCAGATCGAGATCTCCATCGCCGTCGAAGTCAGCCAGATTCGGGCCGGGCCAGCCATACGTCTGCACCGGTCGGCCCGCCGCCATCAGTTGTTGCGGCTCGCCCCAGACCGGCTCGGCATTCGTCGCCGTGTTGCGAACGACATAGACCCAGCCGTGCGGCTCGCCCCCCTGCCAGCGGCCTTGCGGATCGTACTTGGTCCACCATTCATTCTTGTCGAACCAGCCGAAGTCATCCCATGACTCGCGCCCGATCAGCAGATCGGAGACCCCATCTCCATCGTAGTCCGCGTACCGCCATTGGTTCTGGCGAAGATTCTTGATCGGGGCCAGGCGGTCCTGGTCGTGAATCATTTTGAGTGTGGTCCAATCGCCCGTGGCTGCACCGGGCAATTCGTTCGGCCCCACCAAGACGCGCGGTTGGCCAGCGACCTCCGATAACGTCATATAGAGCCGCCCTGGCCCCAGCTTCTTCGGCGGCAGAAAGACCGGATCGACCGCCCCCGCCGGGCCAGGGTTCTCAAACAGATAGACCCCGTTATACGGCTTGTCGGAACAACTCACGACGAGGTCCAGATCGCCGTCCTGGTCGTAGTCCCACGGCATCGGAAAGGCATACAGCCCCACCCCCAGATCAACGACAAGGTCCGCGTTCTGATGCTCGACCCGCGCGAGAAACGGTTCGGCAGCCGGGACCGCTTGGCCAAGAAGCGACCAAGCCAGGCCGCCGACCAACCACATTCTGATGTACTGCATCGAAAGCCTCTTGACGAGATCGCTGGGGTGCGGACACCAGGATTGTGGGATCCCAGTCGGTCGCTGACCAGCATGCCTTTGTATTCTCCTCGCGGACAGAATCGACTCGTAGCCACAGCTATTCTTCTTGCGATCTGAAACAACACTTTGACTCGGGCTTCGTTCTGCCCCCAGCCCCTCTCCCGGAGGGAGAGGGGAGCCGAAAATTGGTGTCATTCCTGTCCCTATGTAAAATAAACCGGCTCAGCTTCAACGGCCAACCGCTTTCACGAACGTGGCCAGCTTCTCCAAGTTTTCGCTAAATACCTCACTCGAAAGATAGATCCGCACATCGCCGAACTTCGGTTGACCGGCGATCCGGTCACCGGTGACGCCGCTGATCCAGCGCCCTTCGGCGTCGAGTTTTTCCAGCGTGGCCCGCGCCTCTTTGGCGAGTGACTTGGCCTTCTTAGGAACTGGAGGAGCCCACGTACCGGCCTTCGTCGCGGCGTATTCGGCCTCTAACTTGTCGAGGCGGACCTTTTGCTTCCATCCGTAGTGACTCGGCACGTCACTGTCGTCGTAGGTCAGCTCGTACTCCTTGGTCATGTAGAGCGGCTTGTTCGTCTTCAGTTCGTAGAACCGGGCGATCTGGCCATCGGGGAGCAGCGACGACTTCAGGTACTGCATCGCGCGGGGGATCGGCTCCAGGTACTTCGCATCTTTCGTGTGGCGATGAACAAGCAGCAAGACGGAGATCGCATCTTGCGACTCATGCCCCGTGATCGCGGGCGGTTCGAACTTGCGAGCCCAGGCGGGCTTCATATCGAGGGTGTACTGCTGAGCCCAGGCCGGTTGCGGTTCGGGCATCTGGGCCAGAATCAAAAAATCTCCCAGCTTGCGCAGAGCTTGGCTGGCTCGATCATCCTGGTAAATCTCGGCTGCCGCTAGCAACGTTTGGGCCATGTCTCCGGCCAAGTCATCGTTCAGCGTGTAGAGGTTCCAATACTCCTTGATCCGCTGTTCGGTTTTCCAGTCGTACTCCGGGTAGCTCGCTGCCATGACCGGGTAATGTGGGGCGGGGCCGGTCCAGACTTGGGGAAAGGCTCCGTTGGGGAACTGGGCTGCCAAGAGCCGATCGAGGGCGTACTGGGCTGCTTCATGGATTGCGGCATGTTGGAACTGATGCGCCCGATCACACTGCATCAAGAACAAGAGGGCCGCTTGGGTTTTCGCGTCGTCAAGAGAGGAGTTGTCCTTCCCGCGCCCCTTGCCGTTTCGGTACTGCCCCGAAAGTTTTCCTTGCGGATCAAAGTCAATCGCATGGGACCAGCCTCCCGACTTCAACTGACCATAGAGCAGAGCTTCCGCAGCCTCGGTGGCCGCTTTGAGGTAGAACTGGTCCTGTGTCGCTGCATAGGCACGCAGATAGGCCATCCCAACGGTGGGCGTCCCCGGAGGTTGGACCCAGATCTGATCGGCGGTCGCTCGGCCTTCCCCCCAGCGAGTTTGCCGATCGAGCGAGTAGTAGTAGACGTACCCGCCCCGGACCGCGACCTTGGAATGATAGTACGAGGCAGCTCGCTTCATCCCGATTTGACACTCTTCGCGAATCGCAGAGAGATCCTCCTGGGCAAAGAGCGGGGTTCCCAGAAGCAGCCCAGCGATGATCGTGAGTGACAGACGCAACGTGAAGTCCTCGTGTGTGCGTCAGAATAGTCGGGAGATTCAGGGCAGTGACCACCGTTCAGGGTTTTGCGTCTGGCGCAGATTCTAGACGGCTTTTCAGAACTCCGATGCCCGTTCGCCCCCTTCGATCGTCCCCAAGGCCGAAAAGACTCCCGGGTCAGTATTCTCGCTCAGAAACGCGACGCTCCCGCCGGCCATCAGAAACTGCGCCCCGCCGGCGTGGCGGCTGCTGAAATCTTGTGTGGCGGTGCCCTTGTTGATCGGATTGCTCACGCAGCCTAAAACTCGTTCAATCGGATCCTGGCCCCCGCTGAGCACACCCGACCAAGTCGACGGGAGGTCAGAGAACGTTCGTTCCCCGGCCAGGAGGGTGTGCGAGGCCCCGTCGACGATCTCCTCGATGGCGATCCGGCTATTGTGGAATAGTGGGCCTTCACCAATACATTGCTCGCCGGGTTTCAGAGAGTAACAATCCGTGATGGGGCGAACCCCGAAGATGCCGACATATCTGGTCGCTGCCAGTGCCAACTTGATAGTGCCGTTAGCCGGGTCGGGCATGACCCATGTCGATACGTACTCATCCGAGGGGCATTGCAACAATGGTATCGATTTATTTAACAGGCTCCGATTCCCCGCACCGCCTGACTGATCCATAATCGAGCGCTCGAACTGCAGTCGCGAGTAGAGCGGGGCCTCGCCCAGTTGCGGCAGAATCAAGGCCCCCCACCCGAACCCATTCAGCCCCCCGGGAACATCCGGCCCCACGCCGTCCGTCGAGGCCATCCAGCCCGGTGGAAACCGCTCGTGGGTATCGTGATAGCTGTGCAGGGCAAGCCCGATTTGCTTGAGATTGTTCTTGCACTGCGTCCGCCGGGCGGCCTCGCGGGCCTGTTGGACGGCTGGCAAAAGTAGGGCGATCAAGACCGCGATAATCGCAATCATGACCAGCAGCTCGATGAGCGTGAAGCCTTGGCGAGCGGTTCGATGGGGAGACGGCATGTCGATTGGCATAGTGGTTCTACGATCCCCACGCGATGACTGTTGGACCTATTTGATCGAATTCCAGGGGCGACCGCCACTTGCCACCCGCTCTCGGCTCGCATAGGCTGCCATCGGAGTCCCTGGTTTTCACTGGAAGATCATAGAAAGCGTCCCCATGTCACAGACGACATCGCAGCGGCCCCTGTGGGTTTTGGTGCTTGGTCTATTCCTGGTTGCGGGCGGGACCGTCTACTCGCAGAGCAAACCCAAGCCCAAGGACAAAGACAAGAAGCCGCCCAGCGAGTCGCAAGTTCGGACTCTCGATGTCCAAGCCGAGAAGGCCAAGATTGAGTACGTCAACGGTCTGCTGACGGTCGCTCAAGGGTACGAAGACGCGGGTCTGACCACAAAGTCAAAAGAAACGCTGGAGTCGGTCCTGACCGTCGTTCCCGACTTCGAACCAGCCCGTCTCAAGCTGAAGGCATTGGAGGATGCGGTCTTCGAAGAGAACACTTTCGATGTCGAAGTCGAGGCTGGGAATGCGTGGATCACGAGCGGGCTGATCGTCTTCAAGGACAAGCCGCTGCGGATCATCGCGGACGGCACACTTCGCGTGATTCTCAATGAGACCGTCGACGCGAAGGGGCTCCCCGCGGGCGACCCGGCGAGCAGCCTCGTAAGCAACATCCCGATTGGCGGTCTGATGGGCCTGGTCAACGATCCCCGCGCGAACCCCCGCGATCAGAAAGTCGATCCGTTCTTCGTCGGTAACGAGCTGGAGCTGCGCCCCAAAAACGACGGCCTGCTGTTCCTCAAACTCAACCTGCCTCCCAACACCCAGTCGAAGGGGAAGATTCGAATCAAGATCAGTGGGAACGCCAAGAAGCTCCCCGGTGGGGGGAACTAGTACTGCGGTAGCAGAATTCGTAAGAATTCTGCCGATTCAAAGTGATCGTTGAAGCGTCAGAATTCTTACGAATTCTGCTACCCCCGCGAGTGCGACTCGAATGTTTAGCCCCCGTCTCTCCACAAAACATGTCGCCGCTGCTTGCCGTTCGCTGGCGACTTCGCTCCGTGCGGGGATTCCGGTCGTCAAGGCGTTCGACATCGCCATTAACAAGTCGGGGGATTCGCACCTTCAACGGATTATGAAGGATGTCGCCCAGCAAATTCGATCGGGAAGCGATATCACCCAGGCCTGCCGCAACCACGGTGAGGTCTGGCCCGATCTCTTCCTCAACATGGTCGATGTGGCCGAGCGGACCGGTTCGCTCCCCGAGGTGCTCGCCTCGCTTGCCGAGCACTACGAAAACAATCTTCGGCTGCAAAGGGACTTTCGGGGCCAGATGATCCTGCCCATCGTGCAGATGTTCGCGGCGATCGTCATCGTGGCCTTTCTGCTGTTTGTGTTCGGAGCGATGAAGCTGGGTGATCTTTCGGGAAAGCCGGAAGATAAGGATGTTCCGCTCTTTTCAATGTTTGGTCTGCATGGCACAAGCGGGGCCATCACGTGGCTCATCACTTGGGCGGTGTCTGTGACGGGACTGTTCATCGCGTACAAGGTCGCCAGCCGGTCACGCGGAGTGATCGCGATCTTGCACCGGACCATGCTCGGAGTGCCAGTGGTCGGAAAGTGCATGCGATCGTTCGCCATCGCCCGCTTCTCATGGTCGTTCGCATTGACTCAAGAGGCGGGACTCCCGATTGGGGAGAGCCTCGAAACGAGCATGGCAGCCACCGACAACGCCGCCTTCCAAGCCGCCGCCGCACAAATCGAAACCGATGTCATGAGCGGGGCCGAACTGAGTGATGCCCTGGCCAATAGCCAGCTCTTCCCCGAGGACTTTATCCAGATCGTTCATGTCGGCGAGACGAGCGGCACCGTGCCGGAGACGCTGCAACGCCTGAGTCCGGATTTCGAAGACCAGGCCCGGCGGAGCCTCAATGGCCTGACTGCCGCCTGCGCGTGGGGCATTTGGGCCAGTGTCGCGCTATTCGTGGGCTACATCGTCATCCGATTCTTCATGGCCTATGCGGCGATGATTCAGTCGTTGGTGTAGTGATTCTGCTCGCGGGCAGAATCGCAATCAGGCAGCCTCCATACGGGAAATGTTCTAACACTCGCCCTCACCTCCAACCCCTCACCCGGGAAGAGGGGAGCCAGCAGGTGTCGGTTCGCAATGAAAACTCGATTGTCACGGCTTCACCCGCCCGCCATCATACCCTCGCCTCCCTGGCCTTCGCTCCCCACTCGTCTCTAAACCCTCACCACCCATGCCAGTTCGCTACGCCATCATCGGAGCCGGTGCCGTCTCCGATTACCACCACGTTCCGGGCATCCGCCTTGATAAGCGATCCGAACTC
>JAYSVZ010000199.1:0-6660 GCA_043718305.1 Planctomycetota bacterium
GGGAACCGGGCAGGAAGCGGATGTTTGCCCGGCTGTGCATCGTGGCGTCGTGCGTCGCCCAGTTTCAGCGCGAAGGGGCCGCGACGAGCGACGCTGTCCTCCAGAGATACTTCGATACGCTGCCCAAAGAAGAGCAGGATACCCTGTTGCAATTCGGAGCCAGCGAATTCAAATCGCAACTGCGGCTTCAACAGTTGGAACAAGACCCTGACATCAAAGAACTGAACAGCCTGACCCCCAACTTTAGTGCCGCGAAGCTGATGATGAAGCGGATGGCCGAGGGAAGGCCATTCTTCCAACCCGGCGAAAATGGAGGTCTGATGGGGCCTCCCCGTGATCGGGAAGGTGGCCCCAGGTACGATCTCCGGCGTGAGGGGGATCGTCCCGGACGACCTGGGAATGATCGCCCCGGACCGCGGTTCGGTGAAGGGCCGCGGCCACCCCGCCCCGGGGATCGACCGGGCGAACCCCCGCGCGAGGGGGAGTCGCGACCGCCACCACCCGATGAGAATGGCCCGCAGTGACGATTCCCGCAGAACCCCCTTTCGATCGGCGCGGATGGCTCCTGTGCGGTGCCGTGGGAATCGGGACATTGCTCCGCGCACTCGGTCGGTTTCACTGGCTACTGGAACTGACAACGCACTTCGCCGTGCAATCGGCAGTGCTGGCCCTCTTGGCAGCAGCCCTCTTAGCGTACCGGCGGCAATGGCGAGCAGCGGGTGTGACGCTCCTGCTATCGCTGGCCAATGTCGTCGCGTTTTGGCCGTTGTATGTCCCGGTGGCAAGCTCTGCCGGGGACGCTCGCCAGGCTCCGGTCCTCACCTTTGTAACGGCCAATGTCTGGACTCCCAACCGCGACAGCGCCACCCTCAAGGAGTGGCTGGAACGGGAGCAGGCGGATGTCGTCTTTCTGTGTGAGCCTGACCACTGGTGGCAAACGGAAGTCGCCGAATGGAAAGAACGCTGGCCACACCAGTGGATGGCGACCCGCTCCGACAACTTCGGCGTGGGGATATTTAGCCGTTACCCGCTGATTGATCCCCATGTGGTGTACCTGGATGTGGTGAACCCCGCCCTCTTATGCGCGATCGACCTTCAAGAAACGCGGTGGACGATCCTGGGTCTGCATCCGTTGCCGCCCGCTGGTCCACGCCACTCGCGTGATCGAAATGCCCAGCTTCAAGCTGCGGCCCAATTGATCTCGCAACTGCCCAGTCCACTGATTGTGGCGGGTGATTTGAATATGACCTCATCGTCACCGGTCTTTAGTGACTTTGTGGAGGCGACGGGTCTCCGCGACACGCGCCAGGGCCGGGGGTTGCAAACCACATGGCCCGCGTGGAACCCTCTGCTGCGGATTCCAATCGACCACTGCCTGGTGAGCCCCGGCGTCACTGTCTTCGATCGCCGGGTCGGGCCGAAGTTCGGCTCAGACCACCTGCCGGTGATTGTGCGTTTGGGTGAGCCCGCGAAGTAGTCCTACGAAACACTTTACGGCTGATCTCCTCGCAACCAGTTGATACCGACGGAGAACATTGCAAGCACAAATATCACCCCTCCGCCCCTCCGAGCCAACACATCGGGGCCCTCTTCTTTGATCGTCATGATGAGTCCCAGAGCGGCGAGGATCCCCAACAAAATCGCGAACACTCCGGCAATCGGTCGCCAGTTGAAGTGAAGTCCGAGACTCGACTTCGCTTTTTTCCGTTTCTTTTTGGGGAATTGGCTCATGGCTGACCTTCCTTCATGCAACGAGACGGGAGAGGGGGTGTCGGCGCTCATGCGGGTGAGTTGATCATCGAAACACATACGATGTCCCCCGTGGACTGTAAGTGATCGATGACGACGGGAAGATGGCCCTCCCAAGCACCCGTCGCGTGAGTGACAAAACATGAAAAGCCCAGGGAGAGCCCGGAGAGCCCCTGGGCTTTCATGACGAAACGGAGTGAATCGATTATTCAGGGAGCACGGCGTTTGATTTTCTGCCGCGTGTCGGGAATCTTGGCCTTCCGTTCAGGCTGAAAGGCCCAGCCTGGTAAGCGGGCCTGCCACTCAGTGGCGACGGCTTGATCGCACTCCACGAGCAGCAATCGCGGCATCTCATCGACGATTTGTAACCGCGAATCAACGCGCAATTCGTTCGGAATCAGGTCGGTCTCGGAGTTCGCCGACTTGGCGACCGGATCGGTGGACTCTTTCTGAGTGGCCGTTTCTTTCGCATCCGACCCACTGCCGGACTCGGCTGCAACCGCCTTGCGATGAACCGTGAATCGAGGCATCAATGGACTCCCTGAAATTGTCCGAATTACTTCGGCAATCCTTTGCCCTCGAACAAAACGCCGAAGCCCAGCGATGTCGCCTGAGCGAACAGCAAGGACTTGATCGCATCGGTTCGGTTCGAGTTCCTGGCCATTCCCAAGACTGCCGGATCATTGGCCAGCAGTCGGGCCGCGACTCCCGTGACGGCGGGGCAGGCCATGGATGTTCCACTCATGGGAGCGTGCCCTCCGGGTACGGTCGACACCACACCCACTCCGGCCCCGGCCATATCGAGATCCGCTCCGACGTTCGAGAAAGCGGCCACGAAGTCTTTGGGATCGGCCCCGGCTGGCCCCATGAGATCACCGGTTTCGCTCGAAGCAGCCGGAAATGTGCCTTTCCGCCCGATTGCCGAAACGGCCACCACCAGATCATCTGAACCAGGATACTGCACCGGGAAGCGGCCATCGTTTCCGGCAGCGGCGATGACGAGGGTTCCTTTTTGGTGGGCTTCTCGAATCGCTTCCTGAACGGCCTCGTCAACGACGGGCAGTCCTGTGACCTCATCAGGGTCGAAGCCCAAACTCATGTTCAGCAGATCGCAACCATCCTCCACACCCCGTCGAATGGCTTTGATCAGTGCGAAACTGGACCCCGATCCCACTGAACTCCCGAACACCCGGTAGGATCGAAGCTCGACTCCTGGAGCGATCCCACGAACTCCGGTGGGGGCGTTTCCCCGACCGGCGATGGTCCCGGCCACGTGCGTCCCGTGCGAACCGTGAGGCCCGAAATCGGTCTCCGGTTCTCCCGGAACGCATCCCAGTCCCCCAGCCACGTTCAAGTCGGGATGCGTTGTGTCGATGCCCGAATCAATGACGCCGACTTTGACCCCCGCTCCAGCTCCATCGGCTCCGATCGTATGGAAATGACGAAGCGAGTCGGTGGCCGACAGATCCAAGGGTTTAAGCTTGATCGTCAGCACCCCTTGCGTTGACAGGTTCTTCCCCAGAAAGCTCCACAGCCCGGGGAGATCATGCTGCACGTAGAGCCGCTCGTACTTCAGACTATTGGGGACACTCAGAGTCACTTTGCCGTTGGCCTTCGTCTTTCCGCCATTCCCTTGGCGATTGGCAAAATCGGTGAAGCCCACCACATCGACGCCCTTGAGTACCACTCCCGTGTCAGCGCGTTGCACAGTCACCGTGAGCTTCTTCTGCACAGCCGCCGCCGTCGCTCCCGCCGCCTTCACAGTGGGCAGCAACTCGATCCGCGAGATCGCCGTTCGATAACGGTACTCTGGGACAACGCGGAGCCCCGGCTGTTCGTAGCGCAGAGCAGAGATCATTTCCGGTGTCGCGCTGATGAGCTTGACGCCATCTTCGTTGAGGGATGCCAAGACCTCGAAGGCTGCGGATGCGACCTTCTCCAGCTTCTTCCCGATGGCGAGCGAGACGGCGCGATGACCAGCCGACACGGTCCGATGGAGGCGAGTCCGCATGGAGGCGACGGCCCCCTTGCCCACCATCGATGTCAAAAAATCCCGGGCGGCAGTACTCGCATTCGCGGCGGTGGCTTGTAGCCCTCGCGCAGGGAGTACCAAGTAGCGTTGTGGTTGAGGCATGCTTTTCTCCTGTCAACATTTGTTCGATTAAGAATTCGGCGACATTGCCGAACTCGCGTAAGTCTACCTCTGCCTATCTCGAAATCGCAACGACCAGCGATGTTGCAACGCACTCCGGTTTTAAATGCCTAAGAGCAGATGGACTAAACAATGCCCTTTCCGGCTCTCCGGGAGAGGGGCGAGCGGCCATAAGACTCTCGCCAAACCCCGACGGCTCGCTGCGCTCGCCGGGCGATTTCGGAGAAATCGCCGACAATGCCTGAGCGGCGACAAGCACAACTTCCCGCCCCGCGCCACTAGAACTGACTCAGGAACCGCACATCACTGGCGTAAAACTGGCGGATGTCCGTGTTGTTGTGCCGCCGCATGCAGAACCGCTCGACTCCCAGACCGAACGCAAACCCCGACACTTTCTCCGGGTCGTAGCCGACCGCTTTGAGGACGTTCGGGTCGACCATCCCGGCCCCGCCGATCTCCAGCCAGCGGTCACCCCACTTCATGTCGACCTCAACCGAGGGCTCGGTGAAGGGGAAGAACGACGGGCGGAACCGGATGACCACGTCCTTGCCGAGGTACGCCTGAGCGAACAGCCGCAATACCGTCTTCAGATCCGCCATCGTGACATGCGTGTCGACCATCAGACCTTCCATCTGATGGAACATGCAGGAGTGCGTGTCGTCCATCTCATCGGGCCGATAGACGCGGCCAATCGAGACGATCCGCACCGGCGGCTGGGTGTTCTGCATGACGCGAATCTGGACTGTCGAGGTCTGGCTGCGCATCAGCAGCGGTCCGCCGAACGTCCGTTCCGCAGTGGCGAGGTAGAAATTGTCGCGCGGGTCTCGGGCCGGATGATCGAGCGGGATGTTGAGGGCTTCGAAGTTGTGGAACTCGTCCTCGATCTCCGGTCCGTCGACCGCATCGAACCCCAGCCGCACCATGATCGACTTGAACTCCTCGATCGTCTGCGAGATCGGGTGGCGATGCCCCGGACGAAACGGCGTCCCCGGCAACGTCACATCGAGCCCGTCAATCACCGCTGCGGGCTTGGCCAATACCGATTGTCGCTCTTCAAGGACAGCCGTGACGCGGTCCTTGACCTCGTTGAATCGCTTACCGAGAGCGGGCCGTTCGGTCGGTTCGACTTGCCCTATGAGAGCTTGCAGATCCTTGAGCCGCCCCTGCTTCTTCCCCAGAAACTGAATGCGGACCGCTTCGATTCCGGCAGCGTCCGTGGCCGCAGCGATCTCGCGCAGGGCGTCGGCTTCGTACTGGGCAAGTTGGGCAATGGCATCCATGGGCGAATCACGGTCCGAGGGTGATGTGACGAAGTGGGAAGTATCAAGGATCAACTCCCAAGTGCCAAGTCACTCTCCCGGTTTCGGCTCCGCGCTCTTCCGAGCCTGTTCTGTAAAGTGATCCACGACCACGGGCAGCCAGAGGGCCGCTGTGTAGTGTCCGCCAATGAATTCCATTCGGTGCGACCTCTTCAGCGGGATGGCATCGGCCAGGATCCGCGCGTTGCGAATCGGGACGACATCGTCCTGGAGAGCGGCGTAGATCCATGTTCGTTCTGGGGGGAGTCGATGCGCGATCCGAGTGGGTTCGACCTCGGATAGGAGTGCCTTGAGTTTGTCTCCGGAGTACCCCGCAGCGGCGAGTTGTTCGCGGACCTTGGCGGTGTCCTGTTTTCCATTCTGGAACATGTCAAACAGATCGCCCCCGGCGAGCATGATGAACGTCTGGTGGTAACACCCATCAAGGCTCGCCGCCGAGGTCGCGACGAATCCCCCGAGGCTCGTCCCCTGGAGCGATACCCGCTGGGGGTCGATCCCCGGCAGGACCGATACCGCATCGTACGCCCGCCGCGCATCGGCCACACCTTGTCGCATGGTGACCAGGAAATCGGCAGCGTCTCGCTTTTTCTCTCCGCGCCGTTCCCCGTAATACGGCAGATGCAGCAGCACTGCATGCAGCCCGCGCTGCTGAATCCCGCGAGCAATCGCCTTGCCAGCGGGCATGGCGGAACCGGACTCATGAATCACCACGATCACGGGAGTCGGACCGGCCTCCAAGGCCGGTTTTTTCGGCAGATACCACTCCATCGAGACGAGGTCATTCTTCTCGTTGCCCGAGGGATGCGGCGTCGGGTAACGCACCAGCCGCTGGTAGTCGCGTCCCTCGACAGTGGTCCACGTCACCGGAAAATTGATGCCCGGCCAAGCGACGTTCTTGAGCATCAGCGCGGCGTCCGGCTTGTCGTCCACCCACGATTGAACGGAGTCGCGCGCGGTGACCGCCCCCGTCGTTTGGTCATCTCCGATGACTACGGGAATGTAGGCCAACCCAAACACCACAACCAGCATCATCCAGACCGCACGCATGAGAACTCCTGTTGAGATGGCAACGAATCGTAGCCGATTGAAGATTTAGGGAGCACTGCAAACGATTGCCTGCCGCGAGTCGGGAGCTTTGGCCTGTCGGCTCCCGTCGATAGCTTGGTCAGCAACGGGGCCTACATGGTCATGACGAGTCTGGCGTGGACCCTCAAAGCCAGCTAAAGCCTGAACTCCAACCCCGATCCGCTGAGGCTGAGTCGCGGCAGAATCGCCAACGGCTGTCCCGTGCGTTCGCGACCAGGGAGTTCCGGTGGGGAGTCTCGGAGGCTTGTCGCGGATGCGGTCAGGGACTCCAACCATGTGTTCGCCAGTGTGGACTGACCGATGGGATCGTGTTTCACGATCTCGAATAGTTCTCGCGCCCGTTCGGCGTGCCGC
>JAYSVZ010000200.1:0-2296 GCA_043718305.1 Planctomycetota bacterium
AGTGGGCTGCTCGGGGTGACTGCCGGTGGTGGTGAGTGGTGGTGACGGCTTCAAGATTCAAAAGCCAGAGCGAACGCTCTTCAACTTTCAAGATACGCAACCACGCCCCGCGTCAATGAAGCAAACCGGAAGAATCGGGAAGATTGTTCGAAATGATTGGAGCGGGTCTTGGGGGCGACGAGTGAGTTACTCGACGGAGTGGGGCAGGCAGGATGGCTCCCGACCTCCGGACAGGCTAAAGCCTGGACTCCAACCTATCGCGTCGTTGGTTCATCGCTTGTGGCTGGGGAGGTGTTTCGGGGGCGGGCTGTTCCCCAGCTCCCGGCAGTCCGTCTCTGATCACCGGTGCAGCTGGGGGAGCAGTCTCTGTCTCAGTGGGTTGCTCACCAGCTCCGGGGAGTCCCAGCGTCGGATCGGGCGCTGCGCCGGGGAGACCTTCGGGAGGTTTTGGTGGTCCGGCGTCGGGGGCATCGGCGGCACCCGGAAGTTGCCCGGGCTTGGCGGGGACAATGACTGGCGGTGGGGCGATGACTTCCTTCTTCTCTTCTTTTCCCGACGTGAGCCAGGTCCAGATGCCTCCGATCAGGCCCACGATCAGCACGAGCGCGAGAAGTTGGTACTTCGGGTCTTCCCAAGGCGGAACCGGTTCCGGCTCTGGCTCAGCTGCGACGCGGTCTTTCTTCTTCTTTCGTTTCACGACTGGTGCCATGGCATCTTCTGGCCCCGACTCGGCCACGGTCAGGCTATACCCTTCCAGATCCCCGGTCGACTCCATGACGAATTGTTCGGCGTTGTCGAGAGCCTCGCTGCTGGGCAAGCGTTCGGCGTTATCGGGATTGGCAGAGGGGCCTGCATCGGCGTCGGAATAGGCCTTGGCCGGCATCATTCCCCGCTTGAATCCCTTGTCGGTGGAGACGTTGACCAGCGATGGCTCATCGCGTCTGGCTGGCGCAGCGCTCGGCCCCGTCAGCGACACGCCCATCGGGGGCGGCGGGGGTATGGTCAGGGCCTGCTGACACTGCGGACAATCGACAGCCCGCCCCGCCCGGTTGGCGTCCCGTGCCTCCAACTTTGCCCCGCAATGGGGACATCCAAAGTAGTAACCCGCCATCAGCCACCTCGCATCAGAGAATCGAACGAATACATAACAACGGGAATGGCGACATGATGCAAGGGAGAAGGGTGAGTCATTGGGGACTAGTCTGGTCATTCCGCACGAACCACTTCGCCGGGTCCAAGAATGCGTCTTCGGCGTACTGGCACTGGAGAGTGAACCAGTCGACCCGAGGCAGTATGCCTATTCTCCGCGCGGTCAGGAATGATGCCATGACTCGGGCATCAACTTGACGCGCGGCCCTCACCCCCTACCCCTCTCCCGGGGGGAGAGAAGAGCCGGAACAAGGCATCATTCCTGACCGCGCGGAGAATAATTGACTGACGATTGAGACTGACGAGTTGTTTTGGTAAAGATCGAACATGACTCGATCGTCACAGAGCCGGAGCCTTGAGAATGCTGATCACGGGCAAAGCACTGGGCAGGCGGAAGCCGCTCTTTGCGGACTGGTCGATTCCGCTTCCCCCGGAATGGCGGGACGACGATGGCGATGGTGGCCTCACTTTGCGAGATCTGATTGATCGCGTGGTCCGTGATGAAGTCAAAGCCTTTCGCCAGAGGCAGCATGACCGCCAGTTTCTGCGGGCGCTCACGGCCCGAGAGATCGAGGCTGCGGCTGAGAAAGGGAAGGTCCAGATGGGGGAGAGCGAAGTCGGCCTGCAAGATGTGGACGAAGACCAGGCGGTGGGAACGGCCTTGCAGGCGTTCGAGGATGGGATGTATCTGGTGGTGATTGATGAGGTGGAACAGACCCAGCTCGACCAGCCGATATTCCTCACTGCGGACAGTCGAATCACGTTCATTCGTTTGACACTCTTGTCCGGCGGTTGAAGCCTTGGCTGCCGGTTATCGATGCTGTCTGCATCGGTCGCAAACATCACACGAACACAATCACTTACGAGAGGGTGAAGCCATGGCGAAACCAAGTGCCATCGAAGAGCAACTGCAACAGTGGAAAATCGTCAGCGATGAGAATCAAGGCAAAGTCAAGCATCGTGTGCTGCCGGTCTTTCAGAAGCTGCCCAAGGCCCTCAAGGTCGTCGCCTTGGCAGTCTTGGGGCTCGACGAAAAGGCGGATGAGCTGGACGACGAGGACGAGGATGAAAGCGAAGCTCAGCGGGCTGCGAAACGAAAGAAGCGGTCGTGAATTTTGTCCGGCGGGACCGAGTGGCCTCGTTTGGC
>JAYSVZ010000003.1:0-8871 GCA_043718305.1 Planctomycetota bacterium
GTTCATGACCAAGGAGGGCGGGGGGCGATGCTCCGCTGCGCAGAGCCTTCGCGTCGCAGCTAAATGTTGCTGCCGGTGGTGAGTTCACTCGCTTCGTCATCCCGGATCAAGAGCTCACCGCTTCCATCGCAGCAGGGCGATATTGACGATCGCCCGGAGCGCCTCCTTGCCGTTGATCTTGGTGACTCCGAACCGCCTTTCTTCGAAGGTATAGGGAAGCTCGACCATCCGGGCTCCGGCCGCTTTCAGTCGAAACAGTAGCTCTTCAAAGACGGCATACCCTCGGCAACGGACCTCGGAGAGATTCGTCCGCTCCAGAAGCGACACGCGGTAGCACCGAAAGCTGCCGCTGTTGTCGCGGGTCTTCAGCCCCAGGACCAACCGGACATAGGCGTTGATACTCCAGCTCATCACCTTTCGCCGCCAGGGCCAACCGACGACATCTCCGCCGGGCACATACCGCGAGGCAATGGCCACATCCGTCGATGCCATCGCCGCGAGCAGCGTCGGGATCATCGCCGCCGGGTGCGAGAAATCCGCGTCGAGATTGACCAGATAGTCATACCGCTGGTCGATGGCATGCCGGATCGCTGCGCGGACCGCCACGCCCAGCCCCTCCTTCTTCTCTCGGTGCAGCAGTTGGACTTGCGGGTCAGTCGAGTGGATTTGGCGGACATAGTCCCCCGTTCCATCGGGCGAGTTGTCATCCACAAAGAGAATGTCCGCATCCGGCACCGCCGCCCGTAACGCGGGAATCAGCAGGGGGAGATTCTCTCGCTCGTTGTACGTGCAGAGCGCGAGCAAGACGCGCGGAGCGGACGCGAAAGATTCAGACACGCCATTCATGAAGCGAGAGCTCCGTCGACACTGAGGCAAAGCATTGTAATCGCTCCGCAGAAGGGGGCCTGTCGGCAGAAGTCTTACGACTTCTGCTACACCGATGGCTTTGCCCTCCCGGCCCGCTCAGCCAGTTGTGACGGAACCCTATCGTTCCAGGCGGCTGCGACGATCCGCCCAGGGAATCGTCAGCTTCTTGAGGTGCGTTTCGAGGAAGTTATAGACGGGGCCTTCGACCAGATTGGGATCCTTGCCGAACAGATTGGTGTCACGCTCCTTCATGGGTGGCTCGAAGAGATAGACGCGATTCTCACCCTTCTTCGTTCCACCGCCGCACACCGTAAAGCATTTCTTGGCCATGCTCTTTTCGTCCTTTTCGAGGTTTCCCGCAAGGAACAGAAACGCCAGGCCTTGCTTGTTCAGAAATCCCAGACTCTTTTGAGTATTCAATCGCCCCGCAGCTGTCTCCGGGGAGATGAGGGCAATGGCCTTCACGTCTTGGCCGCGGGGGGTCTTCATGGCTTGGACGGGAGAGTCGTCATAGGGGGTCTGCAGCCAATCGGCCTCCGCAAATGCCGTTGCCACGGGGGCACTGATCCCCACGCCGACGATCGCCATTTTGGCCATGTTGAGTTTTTTGTCCTGATGCTCTTTCTGAAGGAAGTCCTTGATGACCTTCAGATCAGCCACCATGGCCATGTAGTCGTTGGGCTGAACGGCTTCTTCGCGACCGTTCTGGATGCTCTCGCCATGCTTTCGCAGGTCGACCGTGACGACCGCGTATCCGGCCCCCTGAAGCGTGGCGGGAAAGGTCGCCCCCTTGGGGAGTGCGGAGCCCTTGTCCCAAAGGATGCGATTCCCGTTGGCACCGTGAAGCAGAATCACAACCCCGGCGTTCGCCAACCCGGCAACGTTCTTTTCCTCGGTCTTCTCCGCAATCGCCGGATAATAAGAAAACCGAATCGGGAACTTATCCAAGGCCACAGCCGTCTCCGTCCGAATCGTCGCGGTCCCCTGCCCGGACGCCGAGCTTTGGCAAACGACACCCACGACGACAGCCACCAGACACAGGGAACGCGAAAGAACTCCAACCATCGCGAACGACCTTTCGACAAGACGGAACCGCTGCACGGCCATATTGCCGTTCAATTCAGTGTACGGCTGACGGCTGTGGGGGTCAAATCGAGTTGGTGGTTGGGTGTGGGATTCATCGGCATTTGACAGTTCGCAATCACTCCCTTTAAGCTGTTTTTGTTCACCCTTCTGTGTCACAAGAGTTCATGTGATGGCCAAGCGGAAAGCCAGTCGTTCATTCGAGGGACAACGGGTCCGCGTCAAGGACGGCGTGAAAATGCCGGAGTCTGATTCCGTCGGCATCGCGGCCTGGACGGGCACGGTTGTCGAGGCCGGGGCTGGCGAAACGCCACAACTCATCATTGAGTGGGACGCCGCGTCGATAGCGAACATCCCGGAAACCTATCAGGCCCATTGTGATGCCCATGGGCTCTTTGCCGGGATGGCTTGCTTGACGTTTACGGATGTCGAGTTCGTGTAGTGCATCTCGACCCCTCACTCCGCCTCGGTAAACTGCCCCCCTAGTCGGGCAATTGCATCGGTGGCATTCATGTTGAACAGGGCCTTCCCGCCGGTTCCCCAGCGACCTCGCTGGTAGTGGAACATGGCGCAGGCATCGCGGACTGTCCCCACCGCAGCCACATCTTCCATATCGCCCCCTTCGATCGCCTCGAAGTGCAGCTCGATCGAAACAAACGCGGTCAGCAAGCCAGTCGTGGCCTCGCGGGCGAAGGTCGTGGCAGGTTGCCAGTCGCCCTTCACCCACCGCAGTCCACGCGGCTTTCCAGAAGCTGCGGCCAGTTCAAAGAACTTGGCTTCGAGCGTTTCCCGCTGCGCCAGAAAGGCCGCCCGCGCGGAGGCCAGCTCGCGGCGTTTCATCCACTTGGCCGTGGGGATCGCCGCGAAGGCTCCCACCAAGAGAACACCTCCGGCGATCGCGGTTGACAAGAGCAGGGGAGACATCACAAGGCTTTCGGAGGGAGTGGGGACCGTTCATCGTGACGAGACCCGGCAGGTCTGTCCAACGGAGACGATTGGCGGTCCCCCATGAATCTCAGTCGCGGAGCGACTGAGCGACGTAGGCCAGTCGCTCCGCGACTGGCATTTCGCGAATACCCCCGTGCCCACTCGACGAGCTTGCTGACCTTGCCCGGCTGCGGAATAATCAGTTCATCATGCAACACCCCGCCTACATCGAACGCGTCATCAATCTCCTCGACCCGGCGGGGAACACCCTGCTCAATATGTCACAAGAGGCGGCCCTCGAAGCAGTGGCCAGCGGCGACCCGGATCGCATTCGGGCGATCGATGGTCAGTTCGCGATCCTCGCGCAGAAGGGAAAACTCATTCGCATGGCCCGGTCGATTGGGCGACCGATGCGGTACTTTCTAGCCAAGCTCGTCGATGGGCCGTGTCTGATCGTGGCGGAACGGATCGAGCAGATCATGGCCCAGCTCAAGACGATGGGGCTGCTGTCGCAGTTCCATCCGAGCTACACGCGGATGGTCCCCGCCCACCATCTGTTGGAGCTGGCTCTGCTCGGATGCCCCGACCCGAACCCGACGTATACGCGGTTCTTTTCGCCTCAGAGGAACACGCTGTCGACCGACCTCCACGAAATCGGCAAGGCGTACATCGGGGCGGTCGAGGCCGAACTCGCCAAGTGGCTCGATACCATGGGCCGCAAGGAGCCGCTCGGCGTGCTGTTCTCCGGAGGTGTCGACAGTGGAGCCGTACTGCTCACGCTCTACTCACTGCTGCTGAAGCGTGGCGAGGCACCGCAGCGGCTCAAGGCGTTCACCCTCTCCGTCGAAGGCCGAGGCGATGACGCTGCACAGGCTCGGCAGTTCCTGGATGAGCTCGACCTCGGGTATCTGCTCGAAGAGGTCTCAGTCCCGGCCAGCGCTGTCTCACTCGAAGAGGCAGTCCGCGTCATCGAGGATTACAAGCCGCTCGATGTGCAGTCGGCAGCTATGACGTGGGCCTTGTGCTCGGAGATTCGGCGGCGCTATCCCGAGTGGACGTATCTCGTCGACGGGGATGGTGGAGATGAGAACCTCAAGGACTATCCCATCGAAGAGAACAAGGAACTCACGATCCGCAGCGTCCTCAACAACCTGATGCTCTATCAGGAAGGGTGGGGCGTCAACGCGGTCAAACACTCGCTGACCTTCAGTGGCGGCCAGAGTCGCGGCCACGTCCGCAGCTTCGCCCCGGCCCGCGTCGCTGGGTTTCGCGGCCTGAGTCCGTTCGCGTTGCCGAATGTGATCGAAGTCGCCGAGGGGATCCCGTTTATTGAGCTGACCGACTGGGATGTGCCGAAGCTGTATGCTTTGAAGGGGGAGATCGTGCGTCGCGGGGTCGAGGCGATCACCGGCCTGACGATGCCGATCTTTGACAAGCGCCGGTTCCAGCACGGGGCCATGGAGCGGGCTGAGTTCGAGGCGAAGTTCCCCAGTAGCGAAGCCAAGTACCGGGCCGCATTCGCGTCGATGTTCGTGCCGTAAGGGACAGGGCTTCCAAGGTGGCCGATTCCTCAGCTCACTCTCCGAAAAGGAGTTCGGCCCGGGTGATCAAGACCCCCAGTAAGGCGGCTGGTCCCAAGCGGAACTTCTGGTCGAGAATTTTCTGTTGATCGCTGGTCCAGGGGACAGTTCCTTTGGCCCGGAAGACCCAAATCAGCTTTTGGAGGCCGCCCTTCGCCAGGTTCCAGGCTCCCAACTGCCACACCACGCTAGCGACGGCTTGAATCGCCGCGAACGTGACCGACCAGAGGAGCGCTGTCAGGCCATCTTCCAGGCCCAGGCCCATCCCGATCATGGCCATCAGCTTCACGTCTCCGCCTCCCATCGGGAGGAAAGTAAACGCCAGCACCATCAAACCGCCGCAGACGAACCACCCCAATAAGACATCCCCCGTAGCGAGCGGACTCCCCGGGAGTAAGTGCATCACCAGTCCGATCAGCATTCCGGAATAGGTGTTCCAGTTATAGAGCTTCCGCTCACGGAGATCGGTCCACGCGGCAATCGAAACGAGGATCAGCAGCACCACGGTCCGCCACAGCATGCGGCATCCTCCTTTTCGTGCGGTCTTGCTTGGGGCGATCACCGGAGAACTACTTGCGCTGCCACTGATCCATGGGCTGCATCACTTTTCGCGGGCCTTCCTCTGTCAGCCACTTTT
Source organism: Planctomycetota bacterium (assembly GCA_043718305.1). Classification (GTDB taxonomy): domain Bacteria; phylum Planctomycetota; class Planctomycetia; order Planctomycetales; family Planctomycetaceae; genus TH-plancto1. The sequence continues at coordinate 5,095 of JAYSVZ010000003.1, forward strand.
TCGCGACGGGATCGTCACGCAGGTAGGCGTCCCAAAAGGCGGTACTCAACGCGAGGATGACGCGGTGATGGTTGGGGTTGCGTGGTTCCGATTCGCCGGGCAGGGCACGATCGCTGAAGGCGGAGTGCTCAGCCTTGTCGAGAACCAACTCATACTTATCTCCCGTCGGCAGACTCGGGAAGATCTGCGTCCGCATCTCGGGCGTTTGGCCCCCGATCAACCCACCATCGAGCGTGCCAGTCATTAACAACCACGGAAGCTTCACACTGCCGAAGGCTCGTTCGGCTGTGCCGATTTTCGGAAGGCTGGGACTCATCATGACCGCCGCTTTGATTCGGGGGTCCGTCATCTGGCGACCACCGGGATTGAACGCCTGGCCGCTCAGTGCCTGCGTCGTCGTGCCGCCAAACGAATGGCCCGACATGCCGACCTGTTTGAGATTCAATCTCCCTGCCAGGGTATGAGCTGGTTCATCATGCCACTTCGCAAGTTGATCGAGAACAGCGGGCACATCCTGAACTCGCAGGAAGAAGTTCTTCACGGACGCAGCCTCTTGCAGAGACGCCATTCGCTTGGCAATCGTCACATCCTTCCAGACGGAATCATCGCTGCCGGGATGCTGCAAGAAAACGACAACATACCCGCGAGCAGCCCAGTGCTTCCCAAGAAACGGCGACCCCTCACGAGTCCCCCCGAGACCGTGGCTGAAAACAACCACTGGTGCCGCCTCGTTCGCGCGACTCTTCGGAGGAAGATAAACGCGAATCGGGATTGCCCGGTTGCGTTTCGCATCGCTCACCGAGTAATCCTCCGTTCGCGATTCAACGCCTTGGGAGACCCACAATGGGTCGTACTCCTCCGCGTGGACACAAGCGGTCCAGCACAACACAAAAATCACACTGAAACACCGCATCGCTGGCATGTCGTCATCCGTCGTCTGGGACTTCTCGTATCGAGCGCTCTATTCGCCAGTGAATACCACCCCGGAGAACGGATGGTATCAGCAACTCGTCAGGCCCAGCCGTTCATGCGACTGGCCACTACGTCGTGAGCGTTCCCTTCGACGATGGTACGCCGGTCTGGCGGGGGTCAATGGCGACCGCTTGCCGCAAGGCGCGGGCCGTTCCCTTGAAGATCGCCTCGGCGATGTGATGGCTATTGCGACCGTGGTGCAAGACGACATGCAGGTTCATCAGGGCATTGGCGGCGAACGCCTGCCAGAAGACCTCGACCAGTTGGGTGTCAAACTCGCCAATCTTTTCGGTGGGGAATTCGAACTTGTCGATGAACCAGAACCGTCCGCCAAGGTCGACCGCCGAAGTCACCAGCGTGTCTTCCATCGGCAACGAGAAACAGCCGTACCGCGTCAACCCGACCTTGTCGCCGAGTGCTTGCAGCAAGGCCCGACCGAGACAGATGCCGACATCTTCCACCGTGTGGTGGTGATCCACATGCAGATCCCCCTGGGCCCGGACTGTTAAATCAAACAGCCCATGCTTCGCCAGCAAGGTCAGCATGTGGTCGAAAAAACCGACGCCGGTCTGGATGTCGGCCTGGCCCTGCCCATCAAGGGTCAGGGAGAGCGTGATGTCGGTTTCAGCGGTCTGCCGCTGGATCGAGGCGGTCCGAATGGCCATGGGCTTGTCTCAGGGAACTGAACAACAGACGCCGGTCCGAAGGACGGGGTTCGCGTGAAAACACGAACACACGCCCCTGGTGAGAAGATCACTTCTCTCCCGAACGAAAAAGCCCGGTCAGTATTGATCGGGCCGGTGGGGCGCATCCAGCGTGATGGACGGAACTCCGCGACCTCCTCATCGACGTTCCGACGATTCAGGGTCACGACAAGGGCAGAATACTGCTGCCCCGCCAGTTGCACCAGCGACCTCCAGAAAGGGGGACCATGAAGGGTGTCGCAAAATACGGCCACCCGTCGATGGAGAGCGAAGGTCTGTCCGACCAAGCCCGGCAGACCTCTGAGGTTTATTCAAGTCACACTTTTGACGACCTCCAAATTTTTGGCGATCGGGCTTTTGGCTTTGGCGAGGGCTTGGGGGTCGCGGTGGGTCTCGGCGGGTTGGCGGTGTTGCTGCAACCGGCCTCTTTGTCAGTCGAGGCGGTGATCCCATAGACTGGACGGACCACCAATCACTGATGGACTGATCCCCTAATGCCCCACCCGCTTCGAATTTGCCTGGTCGCCTTCAATGCCTACCCGGCGATCGATCCGTCGGTCGGCGGGCAGGTGGGAGGGACGGAGACCCGGGCCTGGCTATTGGCTCGGCACTTGGCCCGACTGCCCGGCATCGAGGTCTCAATTGCGGTTCGCACGACGGGTTCGGTCCGTCAAACAGTGGTCGAGGGAGTTCGCATCGTGGGACTCCGCGATCGGTTCTACCGCTTAAGAGAAGCTGTCGGTGGCTTCGCCTCGCGGCAGGCGGGGTTCCCGTGGATCAAGATTCATCGCTGGTCACCGTCCCTCTTGTGGAAGGTTCCACTCCTGGCCACTGCCCGATTCTTCGAATCACGCCCGGCCGACCCGCGACTTCCCATGCCGTTCTTTCAGCAGATCGAGGCCGACATTTTCTGCTGCTTCGGGAACCAAGCCACAGCCGCCACGGCGATCGCCTCGGCCCATGCGAGCGGGCGTCCGGCGGTGCTGTGTTTGGGATCAGACGATGATCTCAATGCGGGGTATACAGCCGAGTCGCAGGTGCGAAATCCCTACGGCGACACGGGAGCGACTTGTCACTTCTCCTTGAAGCAGGCCGACGCGATTCTGGCCCAGACATCCGAACAACAGGCATTGCTCCACGAGCGGTTTGGCCGCGCGGGCGTGGTCGTTCCGAACCCCATCGACCTTCATGAGTGGGATCTTCTTTCGCGGTTGCCGCTCTCCCCGGAATGCCATGCGGGACTTGAGCGGTTCGTACTCTGGATGGGCCGCGCGGAGAAGATTCACAAACGCCCCCAGGTGCTATTGGAGGTCGCCCGGCTCTGTCCCGAGGTGCCGTTCCTGATGCTCCTCAACCCGCGTGACCCCGCCGTCGATGCCGAGGTTCGCAGCTCAGCCCCGAACAACGTCCGGATCGTCACTCAAGTCCCCTTCCCACTAATGCCCGCCCTGTTTCAAAAGGCGATCGCCTGCATCAACACCTCGTCGCTCGAAGGCTTTCCCAATGCGTTCTTACAGGCCGCTGCCTCGCGCGTGCCGATCGTGAGTCTCAATGTCGGCGAGGCATTCCTGCATGAGTCTGGCGGCGGTGTCTTCACGAGGGGTGACCTGGGACAAGCGGCGGAGTGCCTTGTGCGGTGGGCCGCTGACGAGGGCTCAAACGCAGGCATTGGGAACGCAGGGCGAACGTATGTCGAGCAACATCATCCGGCCGAGAGTGTGGCCGCGCTCGTGGCAGAAACACTTCGAAGCATCGCTCTTCAGTCTCTCTCGACACGATATTCTCCGCGCGGGCTGAAATGACGCATTCGGGCGATCACGATGTGAGCCGCAAGGCGCTAGCTGCGGGTTCTAGCGGGCGACGACGAGAAGAACGCGCGGCTAGCGCCTTGCGGCTCACAAATGTGTCATTCCAGCCTGCGCGTGGAGTAACCGCTTCGCCGATTGCCGCTGGTGGTCGAGGCGGGTAGCATCAATCTTTGCTGATTCTCGCCGCTCTGGAGCCGGTCTTGTTCGAATCGTCAGACACATTTGATCGCGATGCCTCCCGCAGGCGATTTCTCGCCCAGTGCGGCGGCGGGTTTGGAGCGGTCGCTTGTGCG
>JAYSVZ010000021.1:0-2893 GCA_043718305.1 Planctomycetota bacterium
TGTCGGTCGGGTCGGAGACGCGGACGACGAGTTCGTTCTCACTGCCCCGCTTGAGGTCCACACCCGGCATGTCGAGGTACATACTGAACGGGTCGTAACCGCCGGTGTGCTGCCCCCAGGTCAGTTCCTTCCCGTTCAAATACGTCGTACAGGCCCAGTCGACCGCCCCGAAGTTGAGCTGGATGCGGTGGTCCTTCCACGCTTCGGTGTCGGGCACGGCGAACTTCCGCCGGTACCACAACACCTGATCCGGCCCGACCGTCTTGCCGACGCCGCTCAAGGCCGACTCGATGGCGAACGGAACGAGAATCTCGCCGTCCCACTTCTCAGGCATCTGCGCCGTGCGATCGGTGATCGCGTAATCCCACAGGCCGTTCAGGCTCTGCCACGCATCCCGCTGAAACTGCGGACGGGGATACTCCGGCAGTGGATTCGCGGGATCGACATCCTTTGCCCACCGCGTCATCAGCCGCGACTCGGCGGGCTTCCATTCCGCCGTGAGTGAACCGACGAAAGTCATCAGACAACAACAACTGAGCAGAATGCTACGCATCGATTGATCTCCAGGATATCAGCACGACGGCAGTTTACACGGGGTGCGCGACTCAATCCATGTGGGCGGCGAGTTGAGCGAACGAGCGTCGCCTTTCGCTCCGACAATGTCGGCGATTTCTCCGAAATCGCCGGTGCGACGTTCGCCGAGTGGGCCGACGCCCGCATGCGAGCAGACCGGTTGCGGAGGAGTCGGCGCTCGCATGTTCCCTCATCGAACGTCGTCGCGTCCTCGCAGCGATTTTGGAAAAATCGCCGACAATGAAAGGCGACTATCCCCAGCGGGTGACCCATTCGGCCCACTCGACTTCTCTTTCGCGGAAGAGGATCTGGGAGCGTTCGACCGTTGGCCAATCTTCGGTGGGGACTCCGTCGAGAGTCTTGGGGGAGATCACGAGTGAGCGGCCTTCGGATATCAGTGGATAGACTACTGACGATGATGTCTCGGTCCCGATTTGAATTTGCTCTTCCCCAAGTTCGATCCGTGCCGCAGGGCGATTCACGAGGCCCGCAGCACTGGCCACCTCTTCCCGGACCAAGTCGACGCCGGCCAGTTTATAGAGTCCCGAGAGGGCGGCTTCGAATTGTGATCGTGTGGCGGGAGGAAGCTCAGCGATCCATCCCGGTTCCACGAGTCTGGCCGCGAGCCAGCCGTGAAGGTCTTCCCAGCGGACGATGGCCGATTGCTGCGGAGCCAAGGAATTCCTTAACTCGACATCGAATCGGTTTGTGGCGGGCTGAAGCTGGCCCACGGTCAGACGGGCCTCACCGAGGAGTCCTGTTTCTTCCGCAAGGACACAAATTTCCCGCTCCACGAATCTGCGAACGGCCAGGGCGACCGCATCGATATGGGCCAGTTGCTGCGTCGAGCGATAGCCGTGGCCCGGATCGAACTCCGATCGCAAGGCACTCCGGAGCTTCGTGTAGAGCTTGGCCAGCGTGCCCGACCGGAAGCCCGGTCGAAGCAGCCCCGTGATCGATTCCCCATGACTCCCCACGCGCGCGGGGCGCAGCCCGCGCGGGCGATTGGCAACGTAGAGTTGCCAGTTCTCTTTGAGTTCCCAGACGAGGAACCCGATGACGCCGGGAGCGAGCATGACGACGGTGCTGGCAATGGCCAAGGCGGTCGCGGCGGGCATCCGCGCCTCGCCGACCGATGTGCGAATTAGATCCCGCAGAGGGTAGAGCGAAGGGAGCAAGATTTTGTGACTGACCGTCACCACCGGAAAGTGCTTGATCGGATTAATCTGCGGCTCGACGAGCAATGTCATCACGAATCGGATCACATACGACACGATCGACCAGACCGACCCGATGAGGATCTTCACTACGACAAACCGGCGGCGGTCCCCGGTGCGGAATCGCAGCCACTCATCGACGGTGTAGAGGGTCTGCTCGATCCACTGCATCGCATCATGAAACAGATCCATCACCCAGTGATAGATCACCGCAAAGATGCGGAAGCGGAGTTCGTGCCAGGCGCGGACACAGATGTCGAGAACGCGCTCCTCGACCGACCGCCCCGCCGGTGAATTAAGGAACAGGTTCAGCACCAGAAAACTATTGAGCCAGACCTGCCCACTGAGCCAGTTGAACCACCCCTCCCAGCGCCCGGACCTCTGCAGCACGAAGGCCACACCAGCGAGCAGGAGGGTGACTCCGATCGGACGCAGCAAGTAGGCTTTGAGGATCGAGAAGGTCCGGCTTTCGAGAATCCCCCGGACCAGTGGTGAGTCGATCACCGACAGCGGGAGCTTGTAGACCAACCAATACGATCCGGCCCAGACCCGTTGAAAGAACTTCACGACGCGGCGGCGAAAGCCAGGCCGTTGCAGGATGGCCCACAAGAAGAGACCGAGGGCGAGCCACTCCGCGTAGAATAAATTGGAATGGGGATGGGCCTTCGCGTGCAGGGCTAATTCAGCGGTCTTCTGGGCAGCCCCTCCCAGGGTCACATCGAAGGTTTTGGAGGCCACATTCCCGGCCACCTCTCGGACCCCGTCGATGGCCGCCCCGAGCGATGGCTGGCCAGGCTCATTTTTGTCCGGTGGGGCACTGGAGAGGGGCTCCGTTGGCACTGTGTCTGTTGGCGACTTGCTCGCCATCGGCGTGGAAGGCGTCGGCAAAATCGCGGACGCAACGGTCGCCTGGTCAGCGGGAACCTGGGCCGATGTCTCCGCTGGGGTGGGTGGATGCGGCGGCGCTATAAAATGCATCAGCGCGGCCAATGCCAAATACGCCCCGCCAAACGGCAGCACGACATGCCGCACCAGTAGCCGCCCCGGTGTCGTCCCGAAGGCCAGCGAACTGAGCCGCTGCGACCAGCGGAGATAGATCGCCC
>JAYSVZ010000201.1:0-2295 GCA_043718305.1 Planctomycetota bacterium
CCGTGTCGCCTCCTGAATCCTGTCGGGAATCTCGAAGCGCGGATCTCACCCAAAATGCCAAAAACAAGCAAGACCGCATTCTGGGCCGCACGGCGAATAGTTCGCAATTGGCGGACTCGCGGGGCCGTTTACTCAGGGAGACTTTCGCTGGCTGAAGGCGAGCGTTTTGCGGCAGAGCCTCGGCAGTTCTTGCCCGTCGCTGGTCCCTGGCGAGCGGTTCCCCTTGAGGATGATCCCGGCGTTTGCTTAGCCTTCTGGTCCTCCCACCTGTGGCGGGCCGTCCTGGCCTGCAATTCGGCCCATTTCCTCCCTCCGCGAGGCCGTTGCCATGCAGACTTCATCATCGCGGTCGCGCCGTCTCACCGGAGCCGCCGGGCTCATCGCCCTGATGCTCGTGGGTTGCCATTCGATGCTGTTGACCAGTCGCGAGCATGTGTCGCTCTACCCCGAGAAGTTGGAAATGGAACTGGGGGCGAAGGCCCATGCTGAGATTCTCCAAACGGAACCGAAGTCGCAGAACGCTCATCTGAAAGAGATGGTCACGCGGGTCGGTCGCCGGATTGCGGCTGTCTCGGAACGCCCCGATTTTCAGTGGGAGTTCACACTGCTGGCTGGGCCGTCACAGAATGCTTACTGCCTGCCCGGTGGTAAGGTCGTGGTCTATGAAGGGCTGCTCCCGATCTGCCAGAACGAGGCGGGGCTGGCAGTCGTGATGTCGCACGAAATCGCTCACGCCCTCGCGCGTCACGGGGGTGAGCGGATGTCGCATGATGCTTCTGACGAAGAGGCCCCGTGGACGCCCCATCGCCTGTGGCGCGAACGCGACACCGAACAAATCGACAAGCTTAAGACCGCTTATGGAGTCAGTTCGAAAGGGAGCGTCCAACTCCCCTTTAGTCGGACTCAAGAGTCAGAGGCCGACTCGATCGGTTTGAACCTGATGGCTCGGGCTGGTTACGACCCCGAAGAGGCGATTCGCTTTTGGGGCCGGTTCGGAAAGAGCTCTGGACCGCTCCCTCCCGCACTCCTCGCCACGCACCCCTCGGACGAACATCGGACCGCGCAGCTCAAAGAACTCGTGCCCCGAGCGATGGCGGTCTATCAAGGAGTTCCCCAACGCCACGGCTTAGGAGAGCAGTTCCCCATGCAGCCTCTTTCCTCGCTCGCTCAGAAGATAACGACACCCGCCGCGCCGGTCGTTGCAGCAGTGGCACCGCCCGCTGCCGCGCTGAGCACCGCCGCCTTGGAGGCCGCTCCTACAACACCCGTGAAGACACCAGGGGAAGCGCCCGTCGCCGTCACCTCGGTTGAGCCCCCGCCAAGTTCAACCGCTCTGGCGATCACAGCCCTCTCCGTCGCACCAGCCCCCATCGTCTCCGCTGCTCCCGCCAAAGAACTCGCAGCCCAGGCAATTCCCAGCCCTGCCGAACCAGGATCGATCCAGCCAGCCAGTGCCGAGGCAGTGAGCGGAGAAGGGGTCACCACTCCTGAAACAGCCAATGCGGATGGCTGGGTTCCGCACACTGAGCCGGAGAGTCGCTGATCGCTCCGCGAGAGGGGATCGGGAAGTCGAGACCTTCCGAATCAGTGATCGCGTGGGGTTGGAGTTCAGCCTTTAGTCGGCTTTGGGAACTGGCTCGAAACAACCTCCCGATTTGATTGTGAACAGAAGCTATTCATCCAGATTTCCCCTCTGGAAATCGCTCTCATTTTCAACCCGGCTTCGCATCCCGTTGCTTCTACACGGGCTGCCTGAGAACATGCCGTTTCTCGGGCCCCACTCTTTCGTCGAACGAACCATGCCGGATGCCTTTCTTTCGCTGTCCCCGCCACTCGCGTCTACGAATGCGGTTCCCCGTCCGGTGGCGGTGATCGATATCGGCACGAATTCGATCCGGATGGCGATTGCCCAAATCGACGCCATGGGACACGTGTCGATCGTGGAGAATCTGTCGCAGGGCGTCCGTCTCGGAAAGGACACCTTTATCCGGGGCGAGATTGCCCGGGCAACGACCGAAGAGTGCGTTAAGGTTCTCAAAACCTTCCGTAAAAAACTGGCTGAATATCAGATCACGCGCCCCGATCAAATTCGAGTTGTGGCGACGAGCGCCGTTCGTGAGGCGATGAACCGGATCGCCTTTGTCGATCGCATTTACGTCGCCACGGGCTTCAATGTGGAGGCGATCGACGAACCGGAAGTCCACCGCATCACTTACCGCAGCATCAAAGACCAGTTGCTCTCCCACCCCGAACTCGACGAGGCCCGCGTGGCGATCGTCGAGGTCGGGGGCGGGT
>JAYSVZ010000202.1:0-2287 GCA_043718305.1 Planctomycetota bacterium
ATCACGACCAGCGAGCTGGGGCGCTGTCGCAAATACGAGACGATCGACGTTTCGATATAAACCGTGGGGGGCAACTCTTGAGTCTCCTAACTGACCTGATCACGCCCCCATCAACCCCCGGAACCTTCCAAACAGGTAATGGCTATCGTGCGGACCGGCACTCGATTCGGGGTGGTATTGGACGCTGAAGGCGGGGTGGGTTTGGCTGGAGATGCCTTCGACGGTTTGGTCGTTGAGGTTGATGTGGGTGACTTCGACGTTGGCTGGGAGAGTGTCCGGTTGCAGGGCGAAGCCGTGGTTTTGACTGGTGATTTCGACGCGGCCGCTGGTCTTATCGAGGACGGGTTGGTTGGCTCCGCGGTGGCCGAACTTGAGTTTGTAGATCTCGCCGCCGAGGGCCAGGCCGAGGAGTTGGTGGCCGAGGCAGATGCCGAAGATGGGCTTCTTGCCGAGTAGCCCTTTGATGGTGTCGATGGCGTAGGTCAGTGGCCTTGGATCGCCGGGGCCGTTCGACAAAAAGACGCCATCGGGATTGAGGGCCAGCACTTCGTCGGCTGTGATTGTGCCGGGGACGACGGTCACGCGGCAGCCCATTTCCTTGAGATGCCGGGGGATGTTCCACTTCATGCCGTAGTCGATGGCGACCACGTGCGGCTCGTGCCCGGCTTTGACCTTCTCCGGAAGATGCGTCAATTCAGTGGCCAGCGGATGCAGGAGCGTCGTCCAGTCCGCCGACTTCTCGGGCATCACCTCTTTGACGAGGTCGCGGCCGATCAGGTCGGGCGACTGCTGCGCCTTGGCGATCAACGAGGCATCGTCCAGATCGACCGACGAGATCACGCCCGTCATCGACCCCTTGACGCGCAACTTGCGCACGAGAGAGCGGGTATCGATCCCCTCGATGCCGACCACACCGTTGCGTTTCAGATAGTCGCCGAGCGATTCCGTCGACCGGTAGTTGCTCGGCTCGTGGCAGAGTTCGCGGACGATGAACCCCTTAATGGCGAGTTTGCCGCTCTCGACATCGTCGGCGTTAACCCCGTAGTTCCCGATCTGGGGGTAGGTCATGGCCACGATCTGGCCGTTGTACGACGGGTCGGTGAGGATCTCCTGATAGCCGGTCATGCTGGTATTGAAGCAGACCTCGCCGAATGCCTCGCCGTCGGCACCGAAGGCGGTGCCGGTGTAAACAGTGCCATCGAGCAGGGCGAGTTTTGCAGGCTTGGGCATGGGCGAGAGACGAGAGGGGAGGGACGAGTGAGGAGAGCCAAAGGGATCAACTCGAATTTCGAGAAGATTTCTAGGGCGGAGTTGGACAGTTGGGGGGCAGTTGGAGTTCAGGCTTTCGTCTGCCCTCCGCAGCCTAAAGGCTGGACTCCCACTCTTTTTATCAGACGGGGGCGCGCAAAAAAAGCGACCGCTCGATGGGCAGCGGTCGCCTTGGATTCTGTTGCTCGGCAGAAGTCTGACGACTTCTGCTACTTCTGCTGGGTGACGAGGAAGTCGCCGAAGCCGACCGACTTGCCGTCGTTCATCATGTTCGAGAAGAGTTCGCCCATGATCGTGTGGAAGTGATCCTTCTGGATGGAGTAGAAATTGTGCTTGCCATCACGCCGGGGCTCGATCATCCCGGCCACCCGCAGGAGGGCCAAGTGATGGCTGACGGCGGGCTGAGACTGGCCGAGCCGGTCGCAGAGGGCGGTGACGTGGAGTTCGCCTTCCCGCATGAGGTACATGAGGATCTTGAGGCGGGTCTCATCGGCCAAGAGCTTGAAGACCTGGACCAGGTCTTTTTCAAGTCGTTCCGGCAGATCGGTCGGCGCAGTGACCCGGGTGGCCTTCACCTTGGGGGCGTCCAACATTTGGGTGGTCATCTCTTCGTCTTTCGGTGTCACGGGGACAGTGATCTCGCCTAGCTCGTCATGAGCGGGGAGATTGTGATGGGTATCCGCATTCTGCGGGTTGGGTTCAGACAACGTCTAGACCTTCGGTTGTTGCCGCTAGTTCAGCGACTGTCAGTCAACACCGGAAACGAACTACGGAAGGACCGTAGGTCAGATCCCGGATTGGGACGCATCGGGAGGAACAGATTCGAAGGGGATCAGGTCGCCGAGACAGGAACCAGGGGGCATGTGAAAAGCAGAACCTCTGCAATCAACACGGATGAACGGCCGTCCACAAGAAGAATGGATGTGCGAGTGGCAGCGGGCGGGCGTTCATTTCTCAACCTGGGTTTGCGACCTGAGAAGTCATGCATCGAATTATCTCCATGCGAGCAGCCAAGTCA
>JAYSVZ010000203.1:0-22312 GCA_043718305.1 Planctomycetota bacterium
TCTGCCGCTGCGCAGCCGACCCTGGGCTACGAGACGAGACCCCGTCGGGGTCAAAGACCGGTCCGATTCTGAATTCACCGACGTTGGGGACGCACACACAGGGGGGACGACTCAGGAGACTCACGATGCGGCGGGTGCCACTGTGGCACTGGCGGTCGCTCTGGGCCGCCAGTGTTGACGAGCGTGAACCGTATCCCTCGATGTGGCTGGTCCCCCCTCACCGTCGACCTCAGCTTCTATCTGAGTGAGATCGAGTCCCCCGAAGCCAACCTGACCCCCACGCCCCCTTTCCGCTGGGTCGACCTAAGCGAGCTGTGCGGCCTGCGGTTTCCCGATGCGAATTAAGAGGTCGTGTCGCTGCTCTGAGACCGCGATCAGAAGCGAACCGAGGCCCAAGGCTGGGCGTGAGCGGGCAGTGATTGTCGTCTTTTTCTCCGAAAAAGGACGCCCTTTGGCAAATCAATGGGCAACACAATCGGGTGCCGTCGGGTGCCGCAAGTCCGGTAGTCTGATCGACAGTGCCACCCCGTCGGGAGTACACTCTGTGAGATTGTCGCGTTCAGTCGAACATCAAGGGGCCACTCCCATGCAAACATACACCGCTGTCGTGAAGCAGGATGGCCCCTGGTGGATTGGCTGGGTCGAGGAAGTTCCCGGCGTCAATTGCCAGGAGCGGTCGCGTCCGGAATTGCTGAACTCACTGCGTATCACTCTGCGAGAAGCCCTCGACATGAACCGTGACGAGGCCCGGCAAGCTGCGGGAGCAGATTTTGAGGAAGAAAGCATTGCGGTATGAAACGCCGCGATCTGATACGTCATTTGACGGAACAGGGGTGCGTGCTGCTCCGGGAAGGCGGCTGCCACTCGTGGTGGCACCATCCCTCATTGAACACCCGCAGTGCGGTCCCCCGGCACACAGAAGTCAAAGATCACCTGGCCCGGAAGATCTGCAAGGATCTCGGAGTGCCGATGCCATCATGATCGTTTGACCTCCGTCCCAAGCTCTGCTTGGGACGGGATATCCCAGAAGCTCTGCTTCTTCGCGTGCCAAGCCACTCGATCATCAGAGACTCGCCCCTGCGATTAGGGGGCTGCTCTTGGCTCAGAACTTTCTGGGGGGAGAAGGAGAAGCGGGCTGGCACATGGGCGAAGCGGAGCGTCGGGGATATGCATCACAAAAGTCGGCAGCCGGTCTCTCGGCCCCCTCTCCCCACTGGCCACGTGCCTTTCTGTGAAGGCGTGGCTGTGGGGAGAGGGGGCAGGACTTGGCGGCTGCCGACTTTTGTGATGCACACACGGCGGTGGGGGACGACTCCGGAGTCTCACGATGCGGCCACTACTTCTTTAAACCCAAATCGATCTCTGCCGCAGCCATGTCGAGTTCGAGACTTTTGATGTGATTGAGACGCTCTTTGCGGTTCGTTAACGCTGGAAAGTTATCCCGGGCCGCGAAGAGCATGGTTTGCAACGTCCGCCGATCCGACCCTGGGGATTTCTTTTGAATCTGTTTAGTCAGGGCTTCCCAACGGCTTTTATGCTTGGCGGTGAAGGCGACCCATTCCCTGTCGGGAACCTTTGCGTCGAACATCTTTTTTGCGTCATCGAACATCGGTCGGAGTTCGAGGTACTCCGCCTTCCCGGCTTTACCGACCAGGCTAATCCCGAAGTGGCCAGCGACAAAGTAACCCCCGACGAGGACCAGAATGACTACGGCTGCGATCGCTTTGGGATCGGCCAGATTTTTGAGGCCGCCGAGCATTGCGCCGAAATCGAACGCTGGACCACTCGATTTCCGGGGGGCCTTGTAGGATGGGGGAGCCAGCATTGAAGGGCGCGGGGGAGCCATGGAGCCCATACCGCCCCCCATGGCAGCGGGGGATGGTCGCGGCGGTGCGGGGATCGCGGGTGAGATGGGCTTCGGCTCTTCTGGGGCCGGAGCGGGAGGAGTCTTGGCTGGTGCTAACACAGCCGCTGGGGGAGCGATGACCGGGGGAGCGACCGGCCTGGGGCGACTCGCCTCGATCTTGGTGGCGACATGGGCAGCCCGCGCCTCGGAAGAGACCAACCCAGGAACGTCGATCACGAGCATCCAAGCTCCGGCTTTCCCTTTGCAGGCTTTGTCTTCGAGTTGCAACGACCCATCGGCCGTCGCCTGGGACAGTTCCTGAAACGAGATCGGTCCCATCGGCTGCCCGAGAATCTCGTAGTACCACTCCTTTCGCTTCGCATCGGCTCCGAAAGGGGCGTAAGTCGCTGTTCGGTCGTGTGCGACAGCGACATTCCCGGCGGCAGTGACTCGGCTGAACTTCAGGCCGCGAGTCCGGTCAGCCCTGGCCCAGGCGTCCGTCGTTCCGTGGCGGACTTCGTCGTCGGCATGCAACGAACCGGCTTTGGCCATGGCCTCCAACTCGCTGAAGATCATCGGCCCGAAGACTTGTCCCAGCGTGCGGCAGTACCACTCCGGTTGCGGCCGCATCGCGTGGGCGGCGGCGGCGAACTGGGTGAACTTGTTGAGCGGCTGCCAGTCGCCTCGGACTCCCAGACGGATCAAGTCGTCCTCGTGCAGCGAGCCGCACTGTATTTGATCCAGCACCGCTTGCGTGGTGGCTGGCCCCATCTGTTGACCGAGGAGTTTGTAGAACCACTCGGGCTGCGGAGCTGCGGCCGCCGTTCGAGCGGCATCGAGCGCGCGGCGTTTCTCCGACTTCCTCACCGGGCCAAGGGACGGCAGGTCAGCGGATGGCGACAGCAGCATGCCGAGGTCCATGTCGGTGGCCATCTCCGGCTCATCGACATCCCCGACGGCGAACAGTTCCGAAACCGTATCGGCCCGCTTCCAACTCGAGGTCGAGGTTCGCACCTCATCATCGGCAGCCAGATGCCCATCAGCGGCCAGTTCGCGGAGCGCCTGGAACGGGAGGGGGCCGGTCTCTTCACCGAGGAGTTTGTAGAACCAGTCTTGTGCCATGATCGATCGTCTCGTTGCGAAGCCCGTCGGACTTGTCCGCTGATTCACTCAGCCTTGTGGTCCACTGTCGTGAACAAATTTCACCAACCGTTTGACGACCTCCGGATCGGTCTCTGGCAGCACCCCGTGCCCGAGGTTGAAGATATGTCCGCCCCCCCGCCCGGCCTTCAGGATCTGCCGCGTGCGGGCTTCCACCGTCCCCCAATCGCCGAGCAATGTCACCGGGTCAAGGTTCCCTTGCAGTGCTTTCGTGGAACCGACCCACTGCCGCACCTCCGCCAAGTCGCTCCGCCAGTCGACGCCGAGAACTTGCCCCCCGGCAGTGATCTGGTCCTTCATCAGGGCCGGATTCCCGGTCAGGAAGCTAATCACCGGAGCATGCGGTTCGACTTGTGAGATCAGCGACTTCGTGTACGGCAAGACGTACTGCCGGTAATCCTCGGGGCACAGACAACCGACCCAACTGTCGAAGACCTGCACCGCCTGGACCCCGGCATTGATCTGCGCGATCAGGTAGGGCACCAAGCTCTCGACCAACCGCTCCATCAACAGTCGCCACTCGGTCGGGTGGCCGTACATCATCTTCTTCGTATGGGTGTAGTTCTTGGAACCGCTCCCTTCGATCGCATACGAGGCCAGTGTGAATGGGCAACCGCCGAATCCCAGCAACGGAATGTTCGCTGGCAGTTGTGCCCGGATGAGCTTAACGGCCTCGAAGACATAACCGAGTTCAGCGACATCGGGGACCGCCCGCACGCGATCGATCTCGCTGGCGGAGCGGAGGGGGTTGTGGATGACCGGGCCTTCGCCTTGCTGGTACTCCAAGTTGAAGCCCATCGGTTCCAGGATGGGCAGCAGGTCGGCAAACAGAATCGCCGCATCGACACCCAGCACCTGCTGCGCGGTGAGAGTCACCTCGGCTGCCAACTCCGGTCGCTTGCAGAGTTCCATGAAGGTCACGCGCGAGCGGACCGCCATGTACTCCGGCATGTAGCGACCCGCCTGGCGCATGATCCAGACCGGTGTCGTATCGACAGATTCTCCCCGCACAGCTCGCAGGAATCGAGATTGAGACAGTTCGGGAGTCATCGCCATGCGGAGTGTCGCCACGGGGTGTGAAGTTCGAATGAAGGCAAAGTGACCCGCTATGCCACAGCCCCGGTCCGGGAGAGATTTTCAGGCACGACGCCAAGACCGTCTGCTGCGAGACTGGGGAGTTTTTTCGGAGCCGCCACGGTTCATTGTAGGATTCATTGGCCCGGGATACATCAACTCCCATCGCGAGGGAAGAAAATGGGACACCCCCCGCCCTAGACTGGTCCCCTCGCAACGGGCGTCTCACACTCCGTCTGACGGACTCATTTGCACCGAGCTTGTTCCTCTCGATCAGCATGGGTAGAGTCGCCTCAATATGCCAGATCTTCGCAATATCCCCTCCGTTGTCCAGGTTCTCGCGGCTGCGAGGCGGCAGTTGCCGAACGCTTCTCCTCATTGGTTAATTGGTGTTTCGGGGGGCGCGGATAGTGTGGCGATGCTTCGAGCCTGCGTCGCCTTGCGACAGGCCATGGGACTTGCATTGCATGTCATGCATCTGGACCACCAGTTGCGGGAGGAGTCGGCAGCGGACGCCGCCTGGGTCGCGTCGCTCTGTCAAAGGTTCGATGTTCCCTTCACAATCGCCAGGCCGGACGGCGACCTGCGGGCCGCGGGCGTCGGGATGGAAGAGGCGGCCCGCGATGCCCGCTATGCCGCCTTCATCCGCACAGCCCAGGCCACCGGATCGGCCCTGATCCTGGTCGCACATACCGCCGATGACCAGGCGGAAACGGTGCTGCACCACATCGTGCGGGGGACGGGGTTGCGGGGTCTGGCGGGGATTCCGGAGACACGGTTACTGTGCGAAGGGGTGACTCTCTGGCGTCCACTGCTCACGGCGAAGCGGTCGGAACTGCGGGACTATCTGGCTTCGCTCCCGCAAGAGTTCCGCGTCGACCAGACCAATGACGATGTGAAGCTCACGCGAAATCGGCTGCGGCATGAGGTCTTGCCGCTCCTGGAGCGGGAATTTAATCCTCGCGTCGTCGAGGCCCTGACCCGCTTGGCTCAACAGGCATCGGAGACCCACCAGTGGTTGGCCGCCGAGGCCCAAGCGGCCTTGGCGATGGCCCTCATCGATCGCCAGCCCGATCAGGTGCGGCTCGACCGGAAGGCTCTCAATATCCTGCCGCCGATCCTCCTGCGTGAATGTTTTGTCCAGATCTGGTCAGAGCAAAAATGGCCTCGCCAGGGCATGACCGCTGCCCATTGGCAGATGCTCTGCGAGATGATCCCCGACGCGGGATCAGCCAGCAGCGACCTTCCGGGCGGGATCACGGTCCGTCGACGAGCCGCGATGCTGGTACTCAGCGGCCGTCCGAGCCACCAAGTGGCGCTGACCTGAACTTGGTGAAGAGCTATCATCGCCCGTCAGAGTGCGACTTTCGGGGTGCGAGACCAATCTGCACTTCGATGCGACTCGGCGACCCGTGTTCTGGAGACATGGGTAGGAGAGATGGATGTGGTCCAGACCATTGCCCCTTCGCGTGACGTCCCATTGCCTCGGGAAGGCCATTCGTACCTTGTGTACCGCGAAGCGAGTTGGGCCTCGCAAACGGTGATGCGGCTCAAGTCCCGCCATTTGCGGATGACATCGGCCATCATCACGTTGATCGGCCCGCAAGGGAGTGGCAAGTCGCACCTCGCGCGGCAACTCCATCGGGAGGTCGTCGAAGAACGGACCGCGACCCAAATCCTGCGCACCTCGGCAGCTCAGTTTACGGGAGAATTGCAGCAAGCCTCGCGCGACTCGCGACTGCGAGAGTTTCAGCAACAACACCGCGAACGGGTCGATTTGCTGATCTTCGAAGACCTTCACGAACTCGGCACACGTCCCGAAACACAGCTGCAACTCGTCGCGATGCTCGATGACATCTTGGCTGCGGGAGGGAGGATTCTGATCACCTCGCGCAAGACGCCCGGGGAGGTGCGGGGGCTGAGCCGACGGCTTATCAACCGCTGCCAGGGGGGCCTGCTGCAGGAGCTGGTTTCGCCTGGAGAAACGTCCCGGCGAAAACTCGTCGAGCATTTCGCCGCAGCACAGAACCTGGTCCTCTCCGAGGAGGTCACACAGTTAATCGCTCGCAAAGGACCGAGTGTCCCCGGCGAGTTACTGGCCTTAATCCTGAAGCTCCGGCAGTCCAAGGCACCCGGCCCCGTGACGATCGAAAGCGCGGAGCGGTGGTTGGCCAGTGATGGCCATACAGTGACCCTCAGTGAAGTCGCTCGCAAGGTGGCGCGGCACTACCGCATCAAACTGACCGACCTGCGTTCTGCCAATCGCCAAGCCTCTCTCGTGGCCGCGCGCCATGTGGCCATGTTCCTCGCCCGCGAACTGGCTCAATCCCAGTTCGCCGAGATCGGCAAATATTTCGGGGGGCGCAATCATGCGAGCGTGATCTACGCTTGCCAACGGATTCAAGCACTTCGAACCCACGACCCGGCGTTACAGTTGGATGTCGAGCAACTCGCGACCGAAATCCGGGTCGCGAAATAACGAAGCTGAACGCTCCGCCGCTGTCCTTTCGCGAAGCGAATGGCGATGATGGGCTAATCCCTTAATCCACACTTTCGCATGAGGGCCGCAGTCGACTCGTAAGCCTCGCGGACCCAGGCTTCGATCTGGTCAGGCTCGGGGCTGTATTCGAGTTCGATCGACATGGCCCCGGGGATCCCCAAGTCGCGGATTTGCTCCAGGTACGGCTCGAACTGCACCACTCCTCGTCCGGGCGGCAGGTCGCCGTGCTTAATCCCGTCGCAGTCCGAGATGTGGACATGGAAGGACTTCCCGGCAAGCAGCGGCAGTTCGTCGGGCGAGACCTTCGCGAGGGCCAGATGCGAGATGTCGATGTTGGCCCCCAGTGCCGGGTGCCCCACATCCGCAATAAACCGGGCCATCGAGTCGACGCTGTTCACCAGCGACAGCGGGAACGGCTCCAACTCCATCGCGATCTGCAGCCCCAGCGACTCCGCGTAATCGGCCAGCCGACGGCAGTTCTCAACGCCGGTCCGCCACTGCTCGGCGGGCGGGATCACCTCCTGGTTCCAGATGTATTCCCCGAGAACCAGGAGCAGGTTCTGCGCCCCGAACTCGTAGACCAGATCGAGGTACGCCTCGCACCGCTCCAGATGGAACCGCTGCACGCTCGGGTTGAAATCGATCAGCCCCGTGGCGACGCAGCAGACCGACACGATCGGCAACCCCTGGCGATCACACTCCGTACGAATCAGTTGCCGCTCGCGAATGTCGATATCGAGGGGGTCCGTGAAGATGTCGATCGAGTCGAACCCGATCTCCTTCGTCTTGGCGATCCCCCAAGCTGTGCCGCGCCCGGCCTGGGCCCAGGCGGAGTTGATCAGTCCGAGTCGCATGGATGCATTTCCTCGTACAAAGTCGCCGGACTCTCCGAGTCCGGTGAACCGACGTAATCAGCGGGACCAGTGTCGAGTGGCGAGGCATCTTCGGCCCCCCCCCCCCTCTCCCGGCGGGAGAGGGGGAACCGGAGAGTAACATCAGTGTCGCTCCGGGTCGGCCTGGAAAGGCCGGCCTACGACTCACTCTGCCGTCTTCAACACCACATCCTTCATCTGCACGACCATCGCTGGCCCCTGATGAAGTTGCAGCGCCAGCTTGCCCGACTTGGCAGCCTTCTCGGCGTGCTCGTCGACCACTTCGCACGTCATGTTCCCGTTAATGAAGTGCTGGAGCGTGTTCCCTTTGGCCACGATGCGGTAGCTGTTCCACTCTTCGATCTTGATTGCTGCCTGCAACTCTTCGGTGGTCTTCTCGGTCTTGCCAGTCACGGTCTTGACCATCTTGCTCTTGTCGCTCAGATCAGCGGTCAGCTTGGTCTTCTCCCCTCGTCCGGCGAGGATTCCCCGACCTTGCTCTTCATAGAGGATGCCGCTGTAGGTCTTCCCGGCCTCGAAGTCGGCCTGGTATCCACCGACACTGGGCCCGGTCGCTTCATTGTTGGACTTAACCGTACTACGGTATTGGATGCCGGAGTTACCCGCGACGATCCGATACTGGAAGGTCAGCTCGAAATCGGAGACTTCGCCCGACCAGACGAGAAACGTGTTCTGCGTGATTGGCTTGTCGGCCACGGTCTTGCCGGTGATGGCCCCATCCTCGACGGACCACAAATCTTTACGGCCTTCCCAGCCAGTCAGGTTTTTTCCGTTGAAGAGTTGCTTCTCGCCTGCCATGAGGGTGGTCGAGACGGCGAAGACGGCGAACGCGAACAGAGAACGAATCATGGCGGACCTTTATGATGAGGTGAGGTTCGATGAGCGGGGGGCTCCGCCGCTCAATGCCCCCTTTATACACAAGTCGTCAGTCGGTCTCACCCCACCCACAACATTCACAACATTCCACGAAACCTCCCCACAGACACCGTAACCCGGTACACTCTTCGCCTCGCATTTTCCCGAGGCTGGGCCGGTTGCCCGTTCGGGACGGCGTGCGGGACTCTGGACTGGTTCGAACATGGCTGTGCTGCTGCAAATTCGGGATGCTCACAAGAGTTACGGGTCGCAAGTGCTCCTGGACGGGGCCGAAGCGTCGATCACGGACGATGTGAAAGTCGGCTTCGTCGGGCGGAACGGGGCGGGCAAAAGCACCCTGCTCAAGGTGCTGCTCGGCGAGGAAGAACTGGAACGCGGCGAAATCATTCGCCACCCCCGGCTGCGGCTGGGGTATCTGCGGCAGCATGACCCGTTCCTTCCCGGCGAGACTGCGCTGGAGTTCTTAATGCGGGACAGCGGACAGCCCGACTGGAAGTGCGGGGAGGTCGCGGGCCAGTTCGAGATCAAGGGGGATTACCTCGCTGGGCCAGTCTCGAAACTCTCCGGTGGGTGGCAGACCCGCGTGAAGCTGGCGGCGCTGTTGCTGCATGACCCGAATCTGTTGCTGCTCGATGAACCGACGAACTTCCTCGACCTTCGAACGCAGATTCTTCTCGAACATTTCTTGCGGAATTATAAGGAGGCGTGCCTGATCGTTTCGCACGATCGGGCCTTTCTGGCGGCCACCTGTACCCAGACCCTCGACCTGTCGAAGGGGAAACTCACGATGTACCCGGGGAAGATCGATGCCTTCCTGGAGTATGAAAAGGAGGAAAAGGCTCGCCTCGAAAAAACCAACGCCACTGTCCAGATGAAGATGAAGCAGCTCGAAGTCTTTATCGCCAAGAACAAGGCCCGCGCCAGCTCCGCAGCCCAAGCTCGCAGCAAAACCAAGCAACTCGAACGCCTCGAAGTGACCGAGATCGAGGCCGATGAGCCGAACGTCTCGATCCGCGCCCCACAGGTCGAAGGCCGCAAGGGAACCGCCCTGCGCTGCGTCGACTTGTCGATCGGCTACCCCGAACGCGAGATCGCCAAAGAGGTCAACGTCGATGTCGACCACGGCAGCCGGGCCGCCATCGTCGGGGACAACGGGCAGGGAAAAACCACGTATCTGCGAACGCTCGTCGACTCGCTGGCCCCGCTCAAGGGCGAGGTCCGCTGGGGACACGGCTGTAAGGTCGGGGTCTATGCCCAGCACGTTTATACGAGCCTGCCCGAGAAGCAGACGGTGTTTGAATACCTGGAACAGCACGCGCCGCTGGGGGCCAAGACACAGGAAGTGCTCAACGCTGCCGCCTCGCTGCTGTTTCGCGGCGACCATGTCCACAAGAAGATTTCGGTCCTCTCGGGGGGCGAGCGCGCCCGGCTCTGTATGGCTGGGGTGATGCTCAGCCAGTGCAACGTCCTGATCCTCGACGAACCGGGGAACCATCTGGATGTCGACACCGTCGATTCGCTGGCCGAAGCGCTGCTCGGTTACAAGGGCACCGTGATCTTCACAAGCCACGACCGGCACTTCATGAAGCGCGTCGCGACCCACATCATCGAGGTCCGCAACGGCAGTGTCGTCAACTACCACGGCGACTACGAGGCGTACCTCTACTCGGTCAACAAGGAGATCGAAGAGGGCGAACGCGAACTCGCCTCAAAGATGTCCAAAGCCCCCGTCCCCGCTGGCAAGACCGCCGCGAAAGCCGCAGCCCCCAAGGCCGCGAAGCGAAACGATCGCGAGATCCGTAAAGAGATCAACACCACCGAAAAACTGATTGCTCGCCTCGACGACGAGAAGAAGAAGCTCAACGAGGTGATGATGAACACCAGCGACGCCTGGCAGGCGATGAAAGTTCACGAGGAACTGACCGTGGTCACCACGCAATTGACCGCTGCCGAGGAGAAGTGGTGCGTGCTGAGCGAGGAACTGCAGGACGCGTAAGGTTGCGTCACTCAGAGTTGGGGGTAGCAGAATTCGTAAGAATTCTGCCGTCCAGCCCGTTGAATCGGCCTCCTCAATGAAACGTCAGATCGGGGTTGAATCGGTGTTGTCTCTGGCGGGAATTTGCCGATTGGCAGTGAATCGACGATCGGCAGTGCGGTTCTCTTCAAGAACGGGAACAACCCCCCAACGACTCGGAATCTCCGCATGACCTCTCAAGCTATTTTTTCGTCGTTCGATGTCGAAGTCTTCTACGACGGAGCCTGCCCATTGTGCATCCGCGAGATCAACATGCTGCGCCGCTGGGACCGGCACGGGCGGATTCGGTTGACCGATATTTCAGCCCCAGAGTTTTCCGCCGAGTCGATCGGAACGACGCAGACGGCCTTGATGGCCCGCATTCATGGACGGTTGGGCGATGGGACGTGGATCGAAGGGGTCGAGGTCTTTCGCCGCCTCTACACAGCGGTCGGCTTCCGCTGGCTGGTCTGGCCAACCCGCCTGCCGGGGATTTCACACCTGATGGATGTCGGGTATCGGTTGTTCGCTCGGAATCGATTGAAGTGGACCGGACGCTGCACGACTGAAACGTGCGCTGTGCCGCCTCGGGATGTTTGAATCAGGTGTTCGTGCACGGCTGGCCAGTTTGTCGCAATCAACTTCGACAGACCGGGCAGGCCATCGAGACCTTCTGTGGAGTTGGTCGCAGAATGGGGCCGCAAGAAACTCAAAAAACGCAAAAGAAGAGTGGGCCTCTGTCTTGCATTTTTTGAGTTGTTTGCGGCCCACTTCCTGTCACCGATCGGTTCGGGCTCGGCCCCCAACTGCGTTTGGTTGCGGTTTGAGGCTGCGCTGTCGCTTCGGATTTCCTTCGGCAAGGTGACACACTGGCCAGCAGGAACTTGGGCGTGATTCGCAGGGCGAACCGTCTTTCGAGTTTTCGACAACGCATCCCCTGAACATTCGAAAGAGTCTCCCATGAAAGACTCGTGATCGGGTTTGATCCTTATCGCATCCCCCTTATTCCACGATCCATCCGATGTTTGCCATTCTGTTCATCTCCAACACCAATGGATGGGGATCAATTGCTTTCATCAATTGTCGAAGCCGGAGTTGGACATTCGCCGGATCAATCGCTCGGGGATACAACTTGGAGGGCTTGGCTGGCTGCTCCAAGTGGAGAACGACTCGCAACCGAGTACAACGTACAGCAGCCTTCGCGAGGGACTTTTCAGTGCCATCGTTCGCGTTGACGGATGCTGCGAAAAGTGCTGCCAAGCTGTCCCGCATCTTGGCAGAGATTTCCTCTGGCAGATCGATTGTCTTTGTCCTGGAATGCTGACTGTAGTCCTTGATCTCGATCAGCCAGCAACAGGAGGGAGCCAGTGCCAGAATGTCGATGGCTTTGGTTCCAGGACAGACTTTCTGAAACTGATTGACGTAGAAACTCCATTTATCGAATTGCGATGCTTGCCACATATCGGGAAATGTAAACCGCAATTGCCCGACGGTGATGGTCGGCATCATTCAGCCTCGGATTGAAGATAGCGATCCGACTGGCTCAGTTCTTCTTGCAGGGCGTCGATCATTCCGATGTCATCGACTTGTTCCCCTTGTTCGATGGTCACGCCACTGTCTTCAATATGGAGGCCGAAAAACTTGGACGGGATGTCTTTGAACTCATGACACTTCAACAGAATATCGAGTTCACGAATCAGGAACAGGCTGTGGCTGGCGACGAAGACCTGGATCCCCGATTGGCACAGTTGCAGAATGGTTCGTGCGACGCCTTTGATGACCTTGGGATTCAGGTTCGCTTCCGGTTCGTCCCAGAACAGAGAGCCGGTACCGATCAAGGACCCAGTTGCGATCAATCTCGCAATCATCGCCAATTTGCGGAGTCCCTCGGCGGCAAGATGTGCCTCCATGCGGCCACTGGCCATCTTCAGGTAGAACCGTCCGTCATCGAGTTCGACCTTGCCACCGAGTTGCTCTTCCAAGGGGTCAAGCAGCCGCTTGATCTCCTGCAGTCGCGGACCTTTGGCCAACGGCGCACCCAGCAGCAGGCAGGTATCCCGCCAAGTCTCTTCGAACGGCAGCTCCGTGGATTCGTAGAGCGGTACGAAACCCGGGTAAATCGTCAGCAATTCCCGTGTGGGCAGAAAAACAGGTGGCATCCCTTCCCATTGGATAGGGCATGTGTCGATGGTCACATCGGTTTTGCTGGACGAATTGAAAGAGAATCCGATTCTCAGTTTCTTGAGATCAAACTTCGCGAGAACTTCGGCCCGAGTCCGCCCTGGTCGGCGCGACACCAAGCGACCGAGTGAGTCCGGCTTAAACACCCCACGCAGTTTTTTTGCGATCGCCTTTTCCAGATAGATCTTGCTCGGGACAGGCGACCCTGACTCACGTTCCCCTCTGGCGCTGACAGCCGCAACGGTGTATGCCGCTTTGAGTACGTGAGACTTTCCAGCACCATTCTCACCGACGATCACGTTCAGTCCCTTTGCGAACGTGAGTGTGACATCCGAAAAGACTGTAAAGTTCTTGAGAGCGAGTGATGACAGCAAGTGGGAGTTCCCTTCCGGTCGGATGCTGATGATCCTCAGTGATTCTAAGTCCCGCTGTCGGTTCCCGATACCTTAACCCTTCCCGCGAGTCTTCCACAACTCCCGAAAGCTCTTCTTCGGCGGCTCTGGCAGGTCGCGTTGTTTGCCCCACATGTTCAGCAGTGGGTGGTTCACCAGGAACTTCGGCGTGATCCGCAGCGCGAACCGGCCTAGCTTTCCGGCCAACTTATAGAGCCACAGATTCGACAGCACAGTCTTCGCGGCCACCATCATCAGTTGCTTCGACTTCGGGAGCAGCCCCTTGAGGGCGATCTTGTTTCGCCACGTGTAGAGCTGCAAATGCAGGTCGATCTTCACGGGGCAGACATCGGTGCAACTGCCGCACAGGGTGCAGGCGAACGGGAGCGAGGAGTGCTGGGCGGCGTCCATCGCGGGGGCCAGGATCGAACCGATCGGGCCGGGGATGGTGTTGTGGTAGCTGTGGCCTCCGCTGCGGCGATAGACGGGGCAGGTGTTCATACAGGCCCCGCAGCGGATGCAGTTCAGCGACCTTCGGAAGTCGTCGCTGCCGAGCAGTTCACTGCGGCCGTTGTCGACCAGCACGATGTGCATCTCGGAGTTGGCATCGCGCGGGCCGTGGAAGTGGCTGGAGTACGCGGTGATCGGCTGCCCGGTGGCCGACCGCGCGAGGAGCCGCAGGAACACCCCCAAGTCCGCCGCACGAGGGATCAGTTTCTCGATCCCCATGCAGGCGATATGTACCGGCGGCAGCGACACGCCGAGGTCGGCGTTCCCCTCGTTCGTGCAAACGACGATCCCGCCCGTTTCCGCGATCGCGAAGTTGACCCCGGTGATCCCGGCCTGGGCCCCGAGGAACTTCTTCCGCAGTTCGTGCCGGGCCGCATCGACCAGATAGTCCGGGTCGGTGGCCCCCTTTTCCGTGCCGATGTGCTGGTGGAACAGCTCGCCGATCTCTTCCCGCTTGGTGTGGATCGCGGGCATCACGATGTGACTCGGTGGCTCATCGCGCAGCTGGACGATCCACTCGCCGAGGTCGGTGTCGACGACTTCGATGCCGTGCCGTTGGAGGAATGGATTGAGGTGACACTCCTCGGTGAGCATCGACTTGCTCTTCACGAGCTTGGTGACGCGGTGCTTCTGGAGGATCGAGAGCACGATCTCGTTGTGCTCGGCGGCGTCCTTGGCCCAGTGGACTTGGACGCCGTGCCGCTGAGCGTTGGACTCGAACTGCTCCAAGAGGTCGGCCAAATGGGCCAGCGTATACTGCTTGATCCGCGAGGCGGTCTCGCGGAGTTCTTCCCATTCGGGGACGGTACTGGCCGCCTTGTCCCGTTTGGATCGTACAAACCAGAGCGTTTGATCATGCCATTGAGCGCGCTCACCGTTGGCGATGAACGCAGCGGCGGCTTCCGGATGAGATTTTGAAGCGGTGACCATACGGGCGGCTCAGGGGACGATGTTGCGAACACCGGCATTGTAGCGTGAGCAACCCGAGGATGGGCCAGCGATCGAAGCGAGCTTAACTCAATAAAAAAAGCATACCCGAGAGGTCAAACGAGTCGTGGGCGTCCTTGCCCTGTCCGTCCTGCTCCGTACGAATTGTGGGAACCCGTGCTGGAGTTACTGAGTGGTCCGAAACGTCTGCCCCTCTCGGGCATGCCGGTTTGATGGCCGGTGGTGGGTGAAGCTGCGACGACTGAAAAAACGGCGAGCGTCGGGCCGCAGTCGCATCCATGGTACGGCACCATCCTTGTGCCGACGCTGCCCGTCTTCTCGGTCAGGGACACGCCAGTCGCCGCTGTGAGGCACACTCCGTGTGCTTCGGAAAAAGCCTAATCCGTCAGGCTCTTAAACAGCGGGCCAAACTCCGGCATATCCTGTCGCAGTTGCTCCATCCACGCTTGCGGGTTCCAGACCTCCACACAGACGACAGCTCCGATGACCATCACGTCCTGACTCTTGTCGACATTCAGGAATTCGCGAAAGCCTTCGGGAATCAAGAGCCGCGAGCGGTTCGCCAGTTGAGCTGACTGATACCGACTGGAGAGTAACCGACCGAGGCGTTGCACCTCGGTCCATTTCTGTTCCATGCGACCGGCTTGAATTTTTTGGCGGATCAGAGCGACTCCGTCGTCGATCCGCTGCTGCCAGTCACTGGCCTTCCACAAACTTAAGCACCCGTAGCGTTCCTTCGCAATGATCGTCTGTCCGTCTTCATCCGTGATGGCCTCCGCGAACTCCGCTGGCAAGGTCAAGCGGAACCGCTCATCGAGCGTCCGTTTGATTTCACCAGTGATGAATGTTTCAGGAGTCGCAGGCATGCCAAGGACACGATCAATCAGGGGCTGTTGAGGAAAGCCGTGACATCATCGTATTGGGTCGAGAACCCACAATCAACCGGTTGCCAAAGAGCGTTGTGGGCGTGAATCCCACGAAGGCAGACTTTAGCGGGCCGATTCTGCCGGTCAATCCAAAGTCACCGATTTTTCCAAATTTGCGGGGAGAAAGTTCATGCAGAGCGATGGCCTTGGTCGCCCGAGGATCTTCCACGGGCAAAACAATTGGGCCGATTCCCCACAAACGCCCCTCACGCCCCTCGGTCGCACCGGTCGGTCTTTGTGCTATTGTCTACCTGCGATTTGAGGCCGTCTGAACTGACTTCGATCCACCAATAAAGCAGGGACTCTCGATGCGTCACGCATTCACTCTGGGGCTGTTGCTCATCGTTGGGGCCGGGACGCTCAGCTGGGCTGAGGCTCCCGTCCTGCCCTCGGTCGACCCCGCCCAGGTGGGCCTGAGTCCGACACGTCTGGCGGTGATCGACCAGATTGTCGAAGACGGCATTCGGGACGAGAAGATGCCCGGAGCGGTCGTCATCGTGGGCTATCGCGGCGGGATCGTTTACCGCAAAGCCTTCGGCCAGCGGCAAATCGTGCCCACCCCGGAACCGATGACACTCGACACGGTCTTTGACCTCGCCTCGCTGACGAAGCCGATCGCCACGGCGACGGGGGTGATGCAGCTCATTGAGCGGAAGCGAGTGGCCCTTGACGATCCCGTGGCGCGACATCTTCCCTCGTTTGCGAACCACGGCAAAGAGGCCATCACGGTTCGACATCTGTTGACGCACCAGGGAGGTTTGATCGCCGACAACTCGATCAAGGACTTCGCCGACGGGCGGGCTTTGGCGGTCCGGCGAATGATGGATCTGACCCCGTTGGCAGCCCCGGAGGAACGCTTTGTTTACTCGGATGTCGGGTTCATCATCCTGGGAGAAATGGTCGCAGCTGCATCGCTGAGTTCGCTCGATCAATACACGCGGACGAACATTTTTGAACCGCTCGGAATGCGTGAGACGATGTACCGACCGACCATGATCCCCGCCGAACGATTTGCTCCGACCGAACAGCGCGATGGCCATTGGATGCGGGGTGAGGTGCATGACCCGCGAGCCTTTGCGATGGATGGCATCGCCGGACACGCGGGACTTTTTTCGACAGCGGATGATGTGGCCCGCTTTGCGCAGGCCATGCTCAATGGCGGCGAACTGGGTGGTGTCCGGATTCTTAAGGCGGAGACGGTGGCCCTGATGACGGCCCCTTATAAGACTCCCGGCGGGATTCGCGGTCTCGGCTGGGACAAGCGGACGGGGTTCTCCTCGAATCGCAGCGACCTCTTTTCGACTTCCGCCTGCGGCCATGGCGGCTTCACGGGAACCGGGTTGTGGTTCGATCCCGAGCAACAGATGTTCGTGGTCTTCCTGAGCAACCGGGTCCACCCGAAGGGGGAGGGGAATGTGAACCCCTTGATCGGTCGTATCGGAACATTGGCGGCAGCAGCGATTCGGGAGTGATGTCGTCGAGCGAATCAACGGCAATCAGCCGTACGGGGCTGAACCGTCAACGTTCCGACTCGATGGGTCGACTGATCGCATGTGACGGAGCCGGACCTCATGTGTGTTCGCCAATTCAGAGGCTCAAGCTGGCCGGTGCCTCTCCTCCCCGTGTCACTTTGCGAAGGTGCTCCGGCCACTCGACATGAATCTCTGAAAGAAAATTGCAAAGTGCATCTCGCACTCTTACTGACGAAGCTTATCCAGGAGGGCCTTTGAGACTGGCTCGGGAACGAACTGCTTGAGATGGACCAGACTCCCTGGGCCTCCCATCAGAGCGATCTGCTTGATGAGTGTGCTGGAGATATGCGAATACTTTTCACTGGCCATCAGAAAGACCGTCTCCACGTCCGGGGACAAGGTCCGATTGGTCAGGGCCATCGTGAATTCCGCTTCGATGTCGGACACGGTGCGAATTCCCCGCAACATCACCTGCGCTCCCCGACGGGACACGTGATCGACGGTGAGCCCCTCGAAGCAGTCGACCTCAACATTCGGCAGGTCGGAAAGGGTGCTGCGAAGTAACTCGACGCGTTCTTGGGGCGTAAACAGCGGCTTCTTGTCCGGGTTGATCCCGACGCTGACGATCAGCGTGTCAACGAGCCGCGATCCCCGGCGAATCATGTCAAGATGTCCCAGGGTCACCGGGTCGAAGCTGCCAGCGTAAAGGCCGATGCGAGTCGTGCGGGGCATGAGAGGCTCAATGTCATGGAGACGATCGGTGTAGACTAACTTGAAGCGCCAGCAAGGGCGAGCCATTTCAAACCATGGAGGGGCCTTCAGGCGTTGGCCGATGGTGAGGAATCAAGCCGAGTTCAGCGCCTCCTCGCCCTCTTCCCGTTTTCTCGGAGAGGTCTCGCCGGTATAATCCTCCGGCGATCACTGCCCTTCAGGATGCCCAGACCCATGAGCGAAGCAACGCCGACCGGACGAATTCTCGTTGCGGACGACAATCAGCAGAACCGTGACCTCCTGGAAGCGTTTCTGGCCGACGATGGCCATGAAATCCTGATGGCGGTCGACGGGAAAGATGCCCTCCAGGTCGCCACGACCCAACTCCCCGATTTGATTCTGCTCGACATCATGATGCCCAAGTTGAGCGGCTATGAGGTCTGTTCCCAACTCAAATCAGACCCCAAAACACGGGCGATTCCGATCCTCATGATCACCGCCCTGAAAGAGATGGGGGACATCGAGCGGGCCTTGGCTGCGGGGGCGGATGACTTTCTCACGAAACCCGTTCACCGACTGGAGTTGCGGACGCGGGTGCGAGCTCAATTGAGGGTGCAGCATCTCACGCACGAACGAGACCGGTTGCTCGCCTACCTGCGCGAAGTCGATGCGACATGGCCGTCCAAGTAGTCGTTCGCAGGCGAGTTCCGAGGGGCATCGGACCTGGCCAATACCCAATCATCTTTCCGTCTCCCCTCGAAATCCCTCATCCCGCCCCCTCGATTCTGCCGAATTGACGACATGGCAAGGTGCCGACCTTTCCGAGCGCACAAGCTGCGCTCCGCAAAGGCTCCCGTTACAGTCCACGGATGGACCTCATGCCCCAGCACACCCTTGAGTTGATGAACCGTCCCACCTCAGGGTGGGGCGCATTTCATCCGGGCTGGCTGAGGCGGACATCGGCGATTCTCATTGCAGCCGGTCTCGCGACCATTTCCCCCGCATTAATCTCTGCCGGGTCGGTGATCTACACCGGTCGGCACGCTTTGCGAATTCCCTTCGAATACAAGGCCGAGCAGCTTCGCAAACTCCAAGCTGCCGAAGTCCATCTGCTCGTCTCCCAGGACCAGGGAAAGCGTTGGAAGACCGTCGCCAAGGCGAAACCCGACGACCGCTTGTTTCGCTATAACGCCGCCGAAAACGGCGAATACTGGTTTGCCGTCCAACTGGTCGACAGCCAAAGCCGCCCCGTCCAGACAGGGGCCGTCCAAGTCGGACTGAAAGTCCAGGTCGACGACATCTCGCCGGTCCTCGACCTCAAGGCGCGCGAGCTGACCCCGGGCCGTGTCGAGCTGACGTGGTTGGCCGAGGACGATGCGCTCAATATCGAGACTCTCGAAATCCAGTACCGCCTGGGTGAGAAGGGGGACTGGCAGCCCGTGGAGGGCGTCCAGAAAGCCTCGGGGCAAGTGAACATTCCCGTGACCGAAAGCACGACGGTCTTCGTTGCCGGACGCGTCTCAGACTTCGCCAAGAATGAAGTCACTGTCGCCGTGAACACAGCCGCTTCGGCCTCGCCAGTGCCCGGGACGACGACGCAACCGGACTTCAACGAGCCGGTGGCGAATCAGAGACCGATCCGGGTTTCTGAACTCCCGATCGTGAGTCCGCGCGTCATCACCGAGTCCCCGATCATCGCTCGGCCCATCCCCCAGCCGATCAGTCAGCACTCGAATAACGCCCCGATCCAGGTCAACCCTTCGAACACGTTACGCCACCCGACGCCCACGTACCCGTCCGGTGCGAAGCTGATCCACACCACCAACTTCAATATCGGATACACCCTGGAACAGGTCGGTTCGTCGGGTGTGGGGGCAGTTGATTTATTCATCACTGAGAACAATGGGCGAAACTGGTTCTACTTCGGCAACGATCCAGATCGGCAGTCCCCCTTCGCGGTGTCGCTCAAGAAGGGCGGCCAGTACGGGTTCACGATTCGTGTCCGGAGCGGAGTTGGTCTCTCAGAAGATCCCCCTGATGATGGGGATCTACCCGACACGGTGATCGTCGTCGACACGATCGCCCCGCGACCGAGGTTGAACTCGCTCCAGCAAGGGGGCGGAAGTGCGCACAACCAGTTGCAGATCAACTGGAGCTTGATCGAGAACGACCTCCCCCCGCAGTCCGTCATGCTCTCGTACTCGACGACTCCGAATGGCCCTTGGGAGCCGATGAGCAGTTGGATTGAGAACACCGGACGATATTTGTGGACCGTCGACCGCGTGATCGACAAGCCGGTCTACATTCGGTTAGAGGCCCGCGATCTGGCCGGGAATGTCGCTCATGTCGACTCCGAACAGGCAATCCCCATTGATATGGTCAAACCGACCGCTCGGATTGTCGAAATCGAAACAGCAGTTCAATAAGTTTCAGAGGACTTGAGGCGTTCTCGATAGTCGCTGATCGGTTGAATGTTTAGTCTTGAGTGGCCACTCTCGTGAGCCCGTCGCCCTCGGTTGACGGCGAACGTCACTCACCGGGACTCTCACCACGATGTCTGATGACCTTCACGATTGGTTGCGATTGCATCTGACCCCGGGGATTGGCCCGCGGATCATGGAGCTTTTGCTGGAACGGTTTGGGACGCCCCGCGAGGTGCTCTCCGCCAGCGGGTCCGCCTTGATGGAGGTCGATGGCGTCGGGCCCAAGTTGTCTGCCGAGATCACGAAGTCCAAGACAAGCACAGATGCGGAAGAGGAGATCACGCTCGCCTCTCAATTGGGTGTGGTCATGCATATGCGGGGGACCGAACTCTATCCAACCGGTCTTCGCGAGATCGCTGATCCACCGCCGGTGTTGTATCTGAAGGGGACATACGAACCCCGCGATACACTCGCGGTGGCCATTGTCGGATCGCGGCAATGTTCGATGTATGGCAAGCAGCAGGCGGAAAAGCTGGCCGGATCTCTGGCCCGCGCGGGGATCACCATCGTGAGCGGTCTTGCTCGCGGAATCGATGCGTGTGCCCATCGCGGAGCCCTTCAGGCGGGGGGCCGGACGATCGCCGTCTGTGCCACCGGACTCGCCGAGGTCTATCCGCCCGAGCATGCCGAACTGGCCGATGAGATCACGCGAGCTGGCTGCCTGGTTTCGGAGTCACCGCTCGGACGCGGGACGATGAAAGGCATCTTTCCACAACGCAACCGGCTGATCTCCGGTCTCAGCCTGGGCGTCATCATCGTCGAGGCCAGTCGCGGCAGCGGTTCTCTGCACACAGCCCGGCACGCCTGGGAACAGAACCGCGAGGTCTTCGCCGTCCCCGGTCGCATCGATAGTCTGGTCAGCCAAGGCTGCCATGATTTGATCCGCGACGGAGCGATGCTCGTCCGCAGTGTCGAAGATGTTTTGGAGGCCCTCGGTCCGCTCGTTCAACCGGTCCGCACTCACCCGGACCAAACGGTCCACGCTCCCCGCGAGTTGCTCTTGAACGAGATCGAGCGCGAAGTGTTGAATCTTGTTCGCGACGACGCACAGCACGTCGACGAGATCGTCCGCCAATGCACCCTGGAACCAGCCCGCGTCATTGCGACGCTGACCGTCCTTGAGATGAAACGACTCGTCAGACGGTTGCCAGGGAGCTTGCTCGTCCGAGTCCCTTGGTAACGGTCGCTGGTCCCACAACCGCGAAAGCGGCGACAGGAGCGATTCTTTTCGAGAGATGAACCAACTGAACCCATTAAAAAAATGCGAGATTGTCCGGTTCAATGAACGAGTGACGGCTGGTGCCACGCTCGGGGAGTGAACCGTTCGACGAGTTGGTTGCAGCCGCGCCCGCCCCTTGCTACCTTGCCGCCTCTTCCGAGAGACGGTTTGCGCTGAACGACCGCGCGGGCTGGCTCTTGCCGGGTGGGGAGGGATCCTCGTTTTCCCGGAACCACTATTCGTGATTGACTGGCCTACGGAGACGTAAGACTCTCTGCAGGAAAGAGTTGTGTCAGTCGCGATTCACGTTCGATTCGACTCAGGAACAGACTTCATGTCCACGCAGTACGTCTACTTCTTCGGAAACCAAAAATCGGATGGCGACGGCAAGATGAAGACCTTGCTCGGTGGCAAGGGGGCCAATCTGGCCGAGATGATCAACATCGGCTTGCCGGTGCCAGCTGGTTTCACGATCACGACCGAGGTCTGTAACTACTTCTACGCCAACGACCGGAAATACCCGGCGGAACTCGAAGCTCAGATCGCAGCGTCTCTCAAGAAGGTCGAAGACGCGATGGGAGCCCAGTTCGGCTCCACCACGAATACCCTCCTCTTGTCCTGTCGCTCGGGTGCCCGCGAGTCGATGCCTGGCATGATGGACACCGTGCTGAACATCGGCCTCAACGACATCACTGTCGAGGCCCTCGCCAAGCAGTCGAAGTCCGAGCGGTTCGCCTGGGACAGCTACCGCCGGTTCATCCAGATGTACGGCGAAGTGGTCATGGGACTCAAGCCGCAGGAAAAAACCGATCCCGATCACTTCGAGGAGCTGATCGAGAAGAAGCGGCACAAGGCCAACGTCGAGTTCGACAGCCAACTCACCGCTGAGCAGCTCAAGGAACTCGTTGCCGAGTTCAAATCGGTCATCAAGAAGCACACTGGCAAAGAATTCCCGACCGACGCCATGGAGCAGGTTCGCGGTTGCATCGGTGCTGTGTTCAGCTCGTGGATGAACGACCGGGCGATCGTCTATCGCCGCATGTACAGCATCCCCCACGACTGGGGTACGGCAGTCAATGTCCAGGCGATGGTCTTCGGCAACCTCG
>JAYSVZ010000204.1:0-6597 GCA_043718305.1 Planctomycetota bacterium
AGTTCTGGCAAACCCGCCCCGACCAAATGACCGGCACCCGGAGCTACGCCAAGTCCGCGAACTGACGGAAATGGCAATCACAAAGTGCGTCTCGCACTCCTTTGAGCTGGCTCTCCTGAAACCCGCTGCGAGAGCGAGGGCGAGCGACTCCGGGCTTGGCCATCCGCAAATCACTCCCGGACAAGGTCCCACAAAACCTCGACTCTCACGATCAAAAGTGACGATGCCCGTTGACAAGGCCCCAAAGATCGCCCTACAGTCATTCATGAACATCAATTGATGTGTGTTCATGACAGATCCCCTTTCCACCCGGATGCCGATGAGCCAGCGAGACCACCATCGGCATGTGATCGCAACCCCCGGCCGCGGACCGGTTGATCGGCGCAGTATTTTGAAATGGGGGCTGCTCGGCACGGGGGGATTGTCGCTCTCGCAGGTGCTTCGGGCCAATGCCGAAACCCCGACCAAACGTCAAAACTCGGTCATTCTGCTCCACATGCGAGGCGGTCCGTCGCAGCTCGATACGTGGGATATGAAGCCCGAGGCGGCTGTCGAATACCGGGGAGAATTCAAACCGATCCCCACCAATGTTCCGGACATCCAGATTTGCGAGTGGCTGCCTCGGTCGGCGGCGATTATGGATCGGTGGTCGATCGTCCGGAGCTTGCAGCATCCTCCCGAATATGGGGACGTGAGTCACTCGCGGGGGGACCAGGTCGTGTTCACTGGCCATGCCCCGGGCGTGAACGAGAATGTGAACGCGCATCCCAGCGTGGGGTCCGTTGTCTCTCGCCAGTTACAGGCTCGCGACCGTTCGATGCTGGCCTACGTCATGGTTCCGAGGATGATCCCCGGGACAGATCCCGCTTATCTGGGGCCACAATGTGCTCCCTTTGAGACCCTGGCTGACCCCGCCAACCGGGGGCAGAAGTTCGAAGTCCCCAACCTCGGCATCCCTCCGGAAGCGACTGGGCGGGCGACCGATCGGCGAGCGCTGCTCGCGTCGCTCGATCTCATTCGGAAGAATGTCGATCACAGCGGCCTGCTGGAAGCGACCGACACCTACCAGCAACAGGCGTGGGATCTGGTGACGGGCGAACGCGTGCAGCGGGCGTTTGATCTCGAATCGGAACCGCAGTCACTGCGCGACCGCTACGGGTATCCCGAAAAATACACGCCGCGGATGCGCGCTGGGGGAGACAATCCCGGTTGGAACCAAAGACTCTTGCTCGCCCGACGACTGGTCGAGGCAGGTGTTCGGCTGGTGACGGTCGATGTTCGGTGGTGGGATACCCATGATGATAACTTCTGGTCACTGAAGACCGGTTTTTTGCCCCAGTGGGATCAGTGCTACTCCGCCTTGATCGAAGATTTGGAACAGCGCGGATTGCTGGAGTCGACGCTCGTCGTCGCCTGGGGTGAACATGGCCGCACGCCTCGGATCAACGCCACAGCGGGCCGAGACCACTGGATGAGTGCCTTTAGCGCGGCCCTGGCGGGTGGCGGAGTGCGCGGTGGCCGCGTCATCGGGGCCACCGACTCGAAGGCGGAAACGGTGAAAGAGAACCCCAAGCACCCGCAGGATGTTCTGGCCACGATCTATCGGCATCTCGGAGTTGATGCCAGCCTTTCCTACGTCGATCACGGCGGCCGACCGGTCCCCGTACTCCCGTTCGGCCAGCCGATCGAAGAACTTTTCTAGCTAAAGTTGGAGCCGTCTCAGAATGGGGCGTTCGCTCGCTCGTCCCTTACGGCCGCGCCGCTTTCTTCCCGCGTTCGGCCACATCGATCGGAGTCGCTTCGATGAGATGGTCAATCACCTTGTCGGGGGTGATCCCTTCGCTGTTTGCCTGGAACGTCGTCACGATCCGGTGTCGCAGAACAGGGTGCGCGATTGACTTCACATCTTCCGTTGAGACGTGGAACCGCCCTTCGAGGATCGCCCGCGCCTTGGCCCCGAGGATCAGGTACTGTCCCGCTCGCGGACCCGCGCCCCACGTCAGATACCTCTTGACGAAGTCGCTCGCGTCCGGCTCGTTGGGCCGCGTTGACCGCACCAAATCGCGGGCGTAGACGAAGACATGCTCGGCGACCGGCACCTTCCGCACCACCTCTTGCAGGGCCAAAATCTGTGCCCCGGTCAACGCATGCTTGAGCTCCGGCTCGTCCCCACCCGTCGTCTGCTTCAAGATTCGCAGCTCTTCCGCAGCTGTCGGATAGTTCAGCACGATGTTGAACATGAAGCGGTCGAGCTGGGCTTCGGGCAGGGGGTAGGTGCCTTCCTGCTCGATGGGGTTCTGCGTCGCGAGGACGAAGAACGGAGCGGGGAGACGATAGGTGCTGGAGCCAACGGTCACGTGCCGTTCCTGCATCGCTTCGAGCAGGGCCGCCTGCGTCTTCGGCGGGGTGCGGTTGATTTCGTCGGCCAGCAGCACATGCGTGAAGATTGGCCCCTGCATGAACTGGAACACGCGGCGACCGGTCTCCGGGTCATCTTGGAGTACATCCGTCCCCGTGATGTCCGAAGGCATCAGGTCGGGAGTGAACTGAATCCGGCGGAAGCTCAGTTGCAGGATCTTGGAGATCGTGCTGACGAGCAGTGTCTTGGCGAGTCCCGGGACGCCGACCAGCAGACAGTGCCCCTTGCTGAACATGGCGAGGAGCAATTGATCGACGACATCATTCTGGCCAATGATGACCTTGCCGATCTCCTCTTTCATGCGGGCGTAAGCATTCGCCAAGCCCCGAATGGCCTGGGCCTCGCGTTCGCGGACATCGTCAGCGGAAACTTCGGTTTCGTTCTCAGCACTCATGGCAGACCTTGCAGAGTCACAGTCGGACGGAAATCGTATGGTAAGGGGCCAGCCGAGCGCGGGAAAGGATTGCGAGAAAACTCCGCCCGATGCACAACGGACGCGACTCGAAAGGCGATTGACCCATGGGCAGTTTGTGCCCCAGCCCACTGTTCAGAATGAGTGTTCGGTCAGATTGAGAGCACTTTCAGAATTGGCCTTCAGTTCACTCCATGAGGTCATGAACCACCCGCGTCGCCAGTCCACTCCGGCACCCCAACGGGGTGACACATCACAGCCCAGGGTCGCGACCAGCGGGAGCGCACCCAGGGTTAAACGCGTCAGACTCTGGCGAACCCTGTAGAGGTTCTACAAGCATCGCGCGGTGTGCAACCCTTTCAGGGTAGGTGGTGAACGGCGGCCTATTTTTCAGGGTGCGCGACAGCCGTCGCGACCCTGGGCTGTGATGGATCACCCCTTCGGGGTACCGAGTGGGAGGGCGATCCACGCCACGGGATGGCAATTGCCACTGGGGGGACTAGCGAGTTAAAATCGATGCCCCACCTGGGGGCCATTTTTGGTCTGCGTCAGAACCTCCGGCCCCTCTTCGGTCATCAGGATCTGATGCTCGAACTGGGCGGTTAGCGACCGGTCCTTGGTCAGGATCGTCCACCCGTCGGAAAGCGGGCCATCGGTCTCTTTGCGACCGAGGTTGATCATCGGTTCGATGGTGAAGCAAACACCGGGTGTCAGTAGATCCTTGCGACTTTTGCGGACCGGGACGTGGGGAATCCCGGGGTCTTGGTGAAATTTCCGCCCGATGCCGTGCCCTTGGAAGTTCTCGACGATTCCCACATTCATTTGCCGTCCGTAGCGAGCGATCGCAGTGCCGATTTCGATCACCGAGCAATAGGGGATCAAGGCATCAATGCCGAGCCACAGCGAATCAAAGGCGATCTGCACGATCCGCCGGGCGTCCGAGCTGACCTCGCCGACGAGAAATGTCTCGGACGAATCGCCGTACCAGCCGTTGACGATCGTCGTGCAGTCGAGATTCACGATATCCCCATCCCGCAGTGGGCGGTCATTGGGGATTCCGTGGCAGACGACTTCGTTGACGCTCGTGCAAATCGACTTCGGATACCCCTGATATCCGTAGCAGGCCGGGATGTGCCCATGACCGCGGGTGTACTCCTCGGCCAGCTTGTCAAGCTTGTTCGTCGTCACCCCGACGGCGATCTTTTCCCGTAAGAAATCGAGAAGCTGGGCGTTGAACCGCCCGGCAGCCCGGAGCCCGTTTTGCTCCTCGCTGGTCTTATAGGCCGGTAAGCGCGATCCCCGCGCAAAGGTCAACAACCGCCGCATAAACGACTCCGCTGCGTTCACGAGGTCACGTTCCCGGTGAGGCGTGACAACTGCCGGGGACACCTCGGGGCAGAGCACGAGGGGCCATTGTCGGCGGGGCGGCGTTGGGATTCAAGCGGAGCGACCCATTGGGAGAAGTCAAAAAGTCTTCCTCGCCGGGGGGCGGCGTTGTGGGCATTCCGCAGTGCTGAGTCACTTGAGGACGCTGTGTTGAGAGCCGTCAATTTGGACGACGACGCCGAACCGGGGCCATCTGCTGGCAATTGGCTGGGGCGTATTGGGCCGAATCAGGGATTTCTGAATCGCCACGGTCGGGCATGGTCGGCGGAAGTGGCCTGCAATACTGGGATTTTCTCGAACAGGGTAAGGCTGAGACCACGAGCACGAGGTCGTCAGTCCGCCTCTGGAAGACGACGATTTCGTCCTCGTCCTCAAGGCCAGAGTCCTTGCTGTCAAAAAAATGTGGCCCCAGGGTGTCGCCCAAGAACTGGTCCCGAATTCGTCACCTTGTATCTGTTTAGAAGTGGAGGATACCGGACTTGAACCGGTGGCCTCTTGCATGCCATGCAAGCGCTCTACCAGCTGAGCTAATCCCCCTTGGCTGGTGGTGAGTCGTCTCAACGACTCGCAACTTCGACAAAAACCAGCGGGTCGTGACCCGGCGGCTCCTTTCGATGAGTCGGCACGTTATCGGACGGGGTCGAGAGCGTCAAGCGATCTCTTCTTCACGTCGTTTTGTCGGGCATCCCCTCTCCCGAGAGAGGAGAAGCAGGCAGATCCTTACGCACCGGACCCGATCAGCACAGACGCTTGCCCTCGCCGCGTGTAGCTCAGCTTCATGAAGCTCTTGTTCTCGATCTTCCGAGGTTGTCCCATCACCAAGTCCAGGCCGCAGCGGGGGTCGAGCGTTTTGCTGCCCAGGGCTGGGAAGAGGATTCCCTCTTGAAGCCCGATCAGCGTGGCCACGAGGTCGATTGACCCGCTGCTCGCTCCGGAGTTCCCGTAGTAACCCTTGAAGGCGGTGACGGGAACCTTCAAGTCGCCGAAGACTTCGCGAATGGCGTCGGCTTCGTCCTGGTCCGCGACGCGAGCGCCCAGTCCGTGAGCATTGATGTGGCCGATCTCGGCGGCGGTCATCCCCGCCTGGCGCAAGGCGGCTCGCATGGCGTTCACCAGGGCCAGCTTCGGCAATGGGTTCCCGCTGCGATCCGAGGCACAAGACGATGTCCCCGCAATCAACCGTCCGTAGACCCGAGCTCCACGAGCAGTGGCGTGCTCGGCGGTTTCGAGGATCAGCGTGGCCGCCCCTTCGCTGACCACCTGGCCAGAGCGTTCACTGTCGAACGGCTTACAGCTCAGTTCCGGATGAACGGGGTCGAAGCCGACCTGATCCCACTGCATCGCGTGAACCCCCTTGGACGGGTGAATCCGTGTTCCGGTGGTCCCGACAATCATCGCATCAGCGGCTCCCCGGCGAAGGACGCTGAGGGCCTCAGCAGCGGTCGCATTGGCCGAGGCTTCGTCGAGCGTCAGAGAGTTACTCGGCCCCCGGGCATCGGCGTTGATGGCGATGTGGCAAGCGGGCATATTGGGCAGGTACTTCAGAAGCCAGAGCGGCTCCATCTTCGGCATCCCGGTCTCGCCCCACAGATCATACTGGAACTCGCCACCAGCATCGGTGCAGGCCTTGCACGCATCGCCCATTTGGTCAGGCATGAAGAACATCAGATTCGCGCCGAACTCGACACCCAGCCGGTGCCGTTCGATGTTCTCCAGATCGAGACCGCTATCGGTGAGGGCCAGCGTCGCCGAGGCAGAGCCCATGGCGATTTCGCGGCACATCACCTTGATCCATTTTCGCTGGTCTTTGAGCCAGTTCTTCTTCATCGACTCGTCAGTGAAGTCCTTGACCTCGCCGCCGATCGCTCCGGGTGTCTGAATCCCCTTATAGAGTGTCACGGGGGCCAAGCCCGACCGACCAGCACGCAGGCTTTCGGCAAAGGGGGCCAAACCGATCCCGATCGGGCTGACAATGCCCATCCCAGTGACGACCCCAGCCGATTGAAAGGCAGCGGAATTCATGAACGCAACACCTTGCTCGCGACGCGGACACCGCCCCCACCCGACCGGCCCCGGAGGCAAGCGACGACATGGAAACGGGTTCCGCAGCAAAGCATCAGAGATTGTCCCGGAGTGATTTGCAAGCGATCACCCCGTTCATGACTGATGAATGCTCACTCCCATCCATCATCGTTGATCTCTGAGACCTCAAAACCCAACGCCCGAAGGGCTTCGCCCGCCGATTTCTCGACCCCTTCGTCATCATCGGTATCAAGGGCTTTCCGAAGCAGGCCCTCCGTTCCGTCTGGGCGGAGTTTACCCAGCGATTCGGCAGCGGCCGCGCGAACACGATTCTTGGGGTCGTTTTGGAGGCGATCAA